>CAIXSE010000787.1 GCA_903921965.1 uncultured Thermoleophilia bacterium
ACGACCGGGCTCAAAGTCCGCGCGGTCAACGTCATGGTCACCGACGTCGTGTTCCCGGAGGAGCAAGCTGGCTCCGACGCCTGACAGGCGCCGCCCGGCGTGGGTGGCGGCGTCGGCCTCGACGCGACTCGCCACGTTCGGCCTGCTGCTGCTCGGCGGGCTCGTCGCGCTGCTGTTCGCCATGCGCCTGGTGGCCGCGGCGTTCGACTGCGACTTCTCGCCGTTCCCGTACCTGCGCCTTCCCACCGACCCCGGCCTGGTCGCCTGGCTGCTGGCGGCGGCCGTCGCGGGGGTCGGCGCGCTCGTGTGGCTCGTGGCGCGGCATGGGGAGCCCACGCTGTGGCTGAGGCATGGGAGCGGCGGCGTGCTCGTGCCGGCCGCCGCCCTGCAGCGGCTCGTGGAGCAGGCTGCGGCGCGCCACCCGGAGGTGGTGCGCGCCGAGGCGGAGATCCGCGTGTCGGGCGGCAGGCTGGGCGCGACGGTGCGCGTGTACGGGCGGCCGCTGGCCGACTCCGCGCGCCTGGCCGCCGAGGTGGAGCCGCTCGTCGTCCGGCGGCTGTTCGTGATCGCCGGGGCCGACCCGGCGGCGGTCGCCGTCAAGCCCAGGATCCTCACCGTCCCGCAGCTCAAGCGGTACCTGCCGTGACGTCCGTGGCCCGCTTCATCGCCGTCGTGGTCGGTGTGGCCGGCCTGGTCGTCGGTACGGCCGCCGTGCTGCGCGCCGCCCTCCTGGCGGCCGAGCCCGGCATCGCCTGGTCGCGGCCGGCGTGGTGGACGTCGGTGACGTCGGGCTCCAGCCTGGCGACGGGCATCGCCGCCGGCGTCACCGCCGTGGTGGCGGTGCTCCTCCTCATCCTCGCCGTCCGCCAGCTGCGCACCGGTTCGTCGCAGCGGCCGCTCATCGAGTTCGGCGGCGCCGACGGCAAGGCGCGGCTGGACGTGCACGCGCTCGAGAAGGCCCTGGAGCGCAGCGTGCGCGAGCGCGTCGACGGGGTGCGCGCCTGTCGCGTCACGCTCGGCAAAGAGCCGGGCGGGTGGTTCGCGAGGGTCGAGGCCGTGCTCCCGGCCAGAGACCTCTCCGGGGTGCAGGAGCGCATCACGCGCCTGCTGGCGGGCGACCTCGACCGGCTCGGCGGTGTCCGCCTGGAGGGCGTCGACCTCGTCGTCGCGGCGGTCACCGGCATCGCGGCGCAGCCTGCTGCCGCACCGGCCGATCAGGCCGCGGGAGCGGCCGGGCGCGCGTGAACTCCCCGGCCGCCGCGTGAGCGATCCCCGGTCTGCCGCCGCCGGAGCCGTCCCGCGTGTACGGTCCGGCGGATCCCCCGGCCGCGCCTTCGGACGCCCCGACCTCGTCGCCTGCGACCTCGACGGCACCCTCCTCGCACCCGAGCTGACGATCCCCGCCGGCCTGCGCGAGTCCCTCGGCGTCCTGCGCGAGGCCGGCACGCCGGTCGTCGTGTGCACCGGCCGCATGTTCGTCAGCGCGCGCCGCGTGGCCGCCCGCCTCGGGCTCGTCGAGGGGCCCATCGTCTGTTACCAGGGCGCCATGGTCGCGGACCTCGCCACCGCCGAGGTCGAGCGCCACCAGCCCATCGCGCCGGTGCTCGCGGCCGAGGTCGTGCGCGAGGCGCGCCGCCTCGGCCGGCACCTCAACGCCTACGTGGACGACGTCCTGTACGTGGAGGAGGTGGACGACTGGGCGCGCCGCTACGCCGAGAACGCAGAGGTGACGGTCGAGTGCGTCGACGACCTGGAAGCGCTCGTGCTCGACTCCCCCCCGACGAAGTTCGTGGTCCTCAGCGAGCCGGAGGACGTGGACCTGCTCGTCCCGCTCCTGCAGGAGCTGTGGCGCGGCCGCCTGTACGTGGTGCGCTCGCAGGCCTCCTACATCGAGATCGCCGACCCAGGGGTGAGCAAGAGCGGCGCGCTCGCCTGGGTCTGCGACCGCCTCGGGGCGCGCCGTGAGCGGACGGTCGCCTGCGGCGACGCGCACAACGACGTCGACATGCTCGACTGGGCGGGGCTGGGGGTGGCGGTCGCCGAAGCGCCGGCGGAGGTGCGCGCGGCGGCCGACGCAATCGTCCCCAGGGATGACCTGCCGGCGCTGTTCCGGGAGCTGGCGGGGGCGCCTGCTGCACCCTGAGGGCCGCGGGCTCTCCGCGGGCAACGCTCTCGGCAGGCGCCGCGGTCTGTCCCCGACAGGCCGAAGGCGGCGCCTGGAGGGGGGCGCCGCCTTCGAGGGCCCGGGTGCCCGGTGGGACGGGCACCACGATCGTCCCCCTGACGGGACACGCGTTCATAGATTTCGACTATGAAAACGCACAGAAACCATACGCTCGTGTGGCCGCCGGGTCAAGCACCATCGGTTGCGGCGTCGCCGGTCCGGCGCCGGCCGGGCTGAAGGCGACGGGGCCCGGGCGGTGGGACCGCCCGGGCCCCGTCGGGTCCGTCCGTCCGCGCCGCCGCGTCAGCGCCTGACCGTCACCGGCTTGCTTGTCCCCCCGGCGTTGGCCGTGGTGGCCGGGGCGACGGCGCGCACCGCGCTCGTGCCGGCCGGTGCGTCCCAGACCAGCGTGGCCTGGGCGCCGCCGGACGGCGCGGTGGCGGCCCTTGCCGTCCCGATGGCCGTCCAGGACCCGCCGGTCCGTCGCTCGAAGCGGACGGTCTGGCCGGCCTTGCCCGGCAGGACGAGGGCCGACAGGCGCACCGCGCCGCCGCTCGCGGAGGCGGCGGTGAGCTTGACCGACTGGCCGACCGTCACGCGAGTGGAGCCCGAGGCGGAGAGGGCGCGGGCGTCGCCCGCCCAGTCCGCCGTGATCCTGGTGTTCTTCTTCAGCCCGGCGACGGTGTACGTGAACGAGGCGCCGCCGATGCCGTCGGCGCGGGCCGGCACCGTCGCGACTTTCACGGGCTCGGCGGTCCCCGCGGCCTGGGTGTAGACATCGACGGTGGTGGCGCCGTCGGTCTCGGCGATGGTACCGTCGAGCGTGGTGGCGCCGCCGTACGGGAGCTTCGCCGGGCTCGCCGCGACCGTGACGCTGCCGGTGCGGCGCTGCAGGCCGCCGGTCACGTACTTTCCGGCGACGGTCACCGTGGCCTCGAGTGAGCCGGACTCGATGTTGCTCTGGCCCTTGGTGGCCGGACCGTTCTCCGTGTCCATGCTGTCGGGGAAGAACTGGACGACGAGCTGGTCGTTGGTGGGCAGGGCCTCGACCGCGGCGACGCGCTCGGCGACGGTGTCGCGGCCGTCGCCCGAGGTGTCGGTGCCGGCCGCCGGGTCTCCTTCCTCTGCGACGACCGTCGCGGCGGGGTAGACGTTGACGCTGCCGGTGGCCGAGGCGCCGGCGGGGACGTCGAAGGCTCCGTTGAGAAGCAGCTGGCCGGTCTGGCCGTAGACGTTCAGGACGACCTGGAAGGTCGCGGTGTGCCCGGGCCTGATGCCGTCGGGAAAGCGCACGTCGACGATCCGCGCGGTGCTGTGGGTGGGCGAGGCCTGGCCGGTCATGTCGACCGAGACGACCGTGGCCGGGGCGACGCCGTCGGGGTCGCTGATGAGCGCGGCGAGCATCGTTGCGGCATCCGTCGGCAGGTACCCGAGCACGTCGATGGTGTCGTCCCACGTGTTCGAGCGCACCACGGTGTAGCTGCGGCCGGCGGAGTCCTTGACGACGACGGTCGTCTTCGTCGTGGCGCTGCCCGCCATCATCGCGTTGTCGCTGGCGCTGTAGCCGGCGACGCCGGTGCCGGCGGCGGCGATGTAGGGGCCGTCGCCGCCGGGCATGCTGGTGAGCACCCACTGGGGCACGAAGGAGGTCCCGCGGCCGACGACGCCCTGGGGCTGCAGGGTGACCGCGGCCGTGACCGGCACCTCGTCCGGGGCCGCGCCGACCCTGCCGGCGACGCCGGTCCCGCGGTCCTGGAGGAAGACGCCGCGCACGGGTCCGGGGGAGATGACCTTGTAGGGGACGCTGGAGCTCGACCACACGCCGTGGACGGTGCCGTCGGTGAGGTACGCCTGCACGTGGCCGATGCCGAACAGGGGGTGGCCGAACGCGACCACGCGGCCGCCGTCGTTCCAGGTGACGGTGCCGGCGGCGCCGTACAGGATGTCGCCGCGCGCGAACAGCACCGTGAGCGCCGACCCGCCGTCGAGGGCGCCGCCGGCCTGTGCGGACTGGCCGACGAGCCCGGCGCCCGCCGGGGCGACGTCGAGGCCGTGCGCCTCGAGCCGCCTGACGAGGTCCCTGTAGACGGCGCTGCGCGGCGGCAGTCCGGCGACGGACACGGTCGCGAGGGGCGCCATGACGGACGTGCCGGGCGCCGGGCGCGCGGCACGCGCGAGGCGGGCCGACGGCGCGATGTAGACCTGGCCGACGGTGCGCCCGGCGACGGTGACGGCGCGCGGCAGCGGCGTGAGCGCGCCGGCGGGCATGAAGGTGTCTTCCATGGTGGCCATGTACTCGACCGGCGTGGCGAGGCCCAGGTAGCCGGTGGTGAAGGAATCGCCGTAGGACACGGCGCCGGCGAGCCTGTCGGCGCCGTTCGCGGAGACGTACAGCGGGCTGCCGCTCATGCCCTGGGCGATGCCCCCGATCTTCTCGATGTCGGGGCCGGAGGCGGCGAACATGATGAGCGATCCCTCGGGGATGTAGTACGGCACGATGGACTGGACGGTGACGGGGATGTGGGTGACCGCGTAGCCCTTGAGCACCGTCTTGAAGTAGCCCTGCACGGTGCCGGAGGGCGATGCGTCGAGCTGCGCCTGCAGCTCGGCGAGACCGATGGTGGGCTCGGAGGGTGCCGCCGGCACGGCGGCGGCGCCGAGCGCCAGGACCGTCACGGCAAGGGTGAACGCCGCGCCCAGGGCGAGCACGCGCAGGAACGAGGCGTGGAGCTTGCTCATGTGGTCCTCCCGTGTGGCCGGGCGCGCACGGAGGTGTGCACACCGCCGGTCATGTTACGCCCTTCGGCGGGCCGCGTCAGTCCGGGCCCGGGCGGTGTCGGGGAGACGCGCGGCCGCACCGCGCGGCTCGCCCCTGCGGCGGCCCCGCTCAGCCGCCGAGGCCCGCCCCGCCCAGTCCGATGCGCTTCTTGACCTCGTCGTAGCGGCGGCAGAGCGCGCGTTCGTGCACCTCTTCGTCGCGGAGCAGCTGGTCGAACATGCGGCAGGCGGCGGGGTCGGCGCAGCGGTCGCGGCTGCTCCGGTACTTCTCCTGGGCGGCGCGCTCGTCGGCGATGGCCTCTTCGAGGGTCGGCAGCAGGCCGTCGTCGCCGATGGGGGGTCCGTCGTCCGCCAAGGTCAGGCCTCCCTGGTCATCAGCAGGGAGAAGCTCAGGGGGACGTCGTCGTGGTGACCCTTGACGCGCAGCAGGCCGTCCTCGCAGCGCTCGAGGAAGGGGAAGGGCAGCCCCGGGATGGTGTACGGGAACTCGTGCAGGAACTCGAGGCGCAGGCCGCGGCGAAGGAGGGGGTCGACGATCTCCGCGAAGCCGTGGTTCCACTCGTAGGTCACGGTGTTGCGCTGGGTCGCGGAGGGGTCGGCGTAGTCGCCCGCCTCGTCGAGGCGCAGGGGGGTCCCGTACTGGAAGTAGGGGTACTCGACGCGCAGGGAGTCCGGCGTGGAGTCTTCCGCCAGCAGGTAGGCGTAGGGGTGGAACTCGGCGAGGTAGAACGAGCCGCCCGGACGGAGGAAGTGCGCCACGACCTCGGCCCAGCGCTCCAGGTCGCCGAGCCAGATGAGGGCGCCCCAGGACGTGCAGACGACGTCGAACGCGCCCTCGAGCGCCTGCGGCAGCGAGGCGATGTCGCTCTGGACGAACGTGGCGCGCGCCGAGAGGCCGGCCTCGCCGGCCAGGGCGCGCGCCGTCGCGATGGCCTCGCCGGAGAAGTCGGCGCCGGTGACGACGGCGCCGCGCCGCGCCCAGCTCAGGGTGTCGAGCCCGAAGTGGCACTGCAGGTGCAGCAGCGTGGTGTCGTCGTGCACCAGCGGGCCGAGCTCCTCGAGCTCGAGGGCGCTCAGCGAGCTCTTGCCCCGCTTGAACCCGGCGACGTCGTACAGCTCCGAGCCGGCGTGGATCGCCACCGACTCGTCCCAGCTCGCCAGGTTCGCCTCGAGGTACTCGTCGCGCATCGCGTCCTCCCTCACGCCTCCGGGCGCGTCGCCCGCAGCGAGTAGCTGAACGGCAGGTCGCGGCGTCTCCCGCCGTCCGCGGCGGGCAGCCACCACCAGCGCTCGTCGTCGCGCACCATCCAGTCCCAGAACGGCGCCGGCGACATGGGGAACTCGCGCAGGTGCTCGAGGCGCAGGCCGGCGCCGCTGAGCGACCCGGTGATCTCCGAGAAGCTGTGGGCCCAGCCGTAGGAGACCAGGCCGCGTGTGTCGGCCGCGGCGTCGGCGTAGCTGCCCTCCACCGGCTCCACGTCGGGACGGGCCGGGTCGGGGAGGAGGCGGTACCCGACCTGCACCTCGTGCTTCCCCGGAATCTCGTCGAGGCTGTAGGCGAACGGGTGGATCTCGGCCACGTAGAGGGTGCCGCCGGGTCGCAGGTGCGCGGCCACGACGCGGGCCCACGCGTCAAGGTCGGGGAGCCACTCGAGCGCGCCCCAGCTGACGAAGACGACGTCGAAGGCGCGCCCGCCGAGGTGTGCGCCGGCGTCGTAGACGTCGGCGCACACGAACTCTGCGCGGTCGCCCAGCCCCGTCTCGGCGGCCAGCCGGCGCGCCAGCGCGACGGCCTCGTCGGAGAGGTCGAGCCCGACGACGCGGGCGCCGCGCCGCGCCCAGCTCAGGGTGTCGAGCCCGAAGTGGCACTGCAGGTGCAGGAGCGTGGTGCCCTCGCCCACCAGCGGGCCGAGCTCTTCCAGTTCGAGCGGGAGCAGCGAGGTCCCGCCCGCCTTGAAGCCCTCCACGTCGTAGAACGCGGAGGTCTCGTGGATGCGGGTCCACGCGTTCCACAACTGCAGGTTCGCCGCCCGCGCCTCCGGCGGCAGCGGCGCGTGCGGGGCGCCCGGAGGGGTCTGGCCCACGCGGTCCCGGCCGCCGTCCCCGTCGCGGTGTGGCCCCGCGGCCACTAGCGCCCGGAGGCCGTGCTGTAGGCGACCGTGCGGATGAGGCCGATGGTCTCGCCCTTGTCGCCGGTGGTCGTGGTGTCGCTGACGGAGTACACCGTGCCGGCGTCCTCGTCGTTGAGGAACCTGGTCACCCTCTCGTCCAGCTCCTCGAGCTCCTTCACCGTCGCGAAGATCTGGATCGGCGTCGCGAACGTCTTCACCTTGATCATCGTGGCCTCCGTGGTCGTCGTCGCGGCCGCCCGCCGGGCGGTCCCTCCGGTGAGTGCTCCATTCCCACGGGAAGATGCTTCCATGCGGACGGCCGCGCGCCGCGGCGAGGCCGTCCGGAACGCGGGTTCGCTCGCAGGAAGCGATTGTGTGGGTTGCGAGGGTCTGTACCCTTGGCCATTCGGTGACTTTGCGATAGGGTGCACATGTGGTCCCCTCGTACGACAGCGACGGCGCGTATCTGAGCAGGCTCGCCGACGTGTTCGGCGACCCCACGCGGCGCGGCATCTTCGCGTATCTGCGCCGCTCCGGCGAGCCGCTCACGGCCACCCAGGTGGCCGAGGAGTTCGGCCTCCACCGCACCGTCGCCCGCGCCCACCTCGAGAAGCTCGGCGAGGTCGGGCTCCTCATCACCGGCACCAGGCGCCGCGCCGGGGGCGGGCGCCCGGCCAAGACGTACGAGGTCAGCCCCGAGCGCCTCGAGATCATGCTGCCGCCGCGGCGGTACGAACGCCTCTCGCGCAACCTCCTGCGTCTCATCGCCTCCACGCTCGACCCCGCGGCCGCCGAGGCCGCCGCGTTCGAGTCCGGCCGCGCCTACGGCGAAGAGACGGCCGCCGCCATCGCCGGCGACCAGGATCGCGCCCCGGCGCGCCTGGGGGTGCATGCGGTGGCGGCGTGGATGGACGAGAGCGGCTACAACGCGGATGTCCACGAAGACCCCTCCGGCCCCGTGGTCGTCGAGGTCCGCAACTGCGTGTACAGCGAGCTCGCGCGCGAGTTCCCCGACATCGTCTGCCCCTACGACAGGGGCACGCTGTGCGGCATGCTCGGCGTGCCGGCCTCGCTGCACCACCAGACGCACGCGCTCAGCGCCGGCGACGCCTTCTGCCGGCACGAGTTCGCGCTCTGATCACCCCCGGTCGTAGCCGGGTACCTGCCTGAGCAGCCGCAGAACCGCCGGCATGACGGCGGCGTACTGCGCGTGCGTGAGGAACGGCGGGGTGTCGAGCGCGAGGAGCCGCTCCACGGCGACCGTCTGCGCCTCCGTGTACTTCACGATGCCCTGCCGTGCGTGCCGGCGCCCCAGCCCCGACTGCTTGAAGCCGCCCTGCGGTCCCGCCGAGACGAACGCGGCCGCGTAGGCCTCGTTGACGTTCACCGTGCCCGCCTGCAGGCGCGCGGCGACCGCCCGGCCCAGGCGCGTGTCGCGGGTCCACACGCTGGCGTTGAGCCCGTACTCTGAGTCGTTGGCTCGCCGGACCATGTCGTCGACCGACGAGCAGGGGTAGACGGCCGCGACCGGACCGAAGGTCTCGTCGCGGCACGCGACCATGGTCTCGTCCACCCCGGCAAGGAGCGTCGGCTCGTAGAAGTACGGGCCCACGTCGGGGCGCGGGCGGCCGCCGGTGAGCACGCGCGCGCCCTTCGCGACCGCGTCTTCCACGTGCCGCGTGACGCGGTCCAGCTGGGCCTTCCCGGCCAGCGAGCCCATGTCGTCGGCGTAGGTGAAGCTCGCCCCCAGCTTCACCCGGCGCAGCGTGGCGACGAGCGCCTCGCAGAAGCGCTCGTACAGCCGGCCGGGGACGTAGATGCGTTCGGGGTGCACGCACTGCTGGCCGCCGTTGCCGATGATGCCGCGCGCCGCCCCGGCGACGGCCCGCGGGAGGTCGGCGTCGGGCAGGACGAGCAGGGGGTTCTTGCCGCCGAGCTCCATGGAACAGTCCTTGAGCTGGGCCGCCGAGTGGCCGGCGACGGTGCGTCCGGTTGCGGTCGAGCCCGTGAACATGAGGTAGTCGGCCGCGGCGATGAGCGGCTCGCCGAGCAGGGAGCCGCGGCCGGGCACCACCTGCACGAGGCCGTGAGGAAGCCCGGCGCGCTCGAGCAGCTCGGCGGCCCACAGGCACGTGAAGGGCGTCTGTGAATCCGGTTTGATGACCGCCCCGTTGCCCGCCATCAGCGCCGGCACGGCGTCGGAGAGCGACATGTTCAGGGGGTAGTTCCAGGGGGTCACGAACCCGATGACCCCGCGCGGGTGGTGGAGCTCCCACGCGGCCGTGAGGAGCGGCAGGACGCCCTGCCGGCGCCGCGGCCGCAGGAAGCTCTCGGCCGTGTGGGCATAGAACCGCGACCAGATGGCGACGTCCATGACCTCCTCGAACGCGTGCCGCCGCGCCTTGCCGGTCTCGAGCTGGATGATGTCCAGGATCTCGTCGCGGCGGGAGAGGACCAGGTCGTGGAAGCGCAGCAGGACGCGGCCGCGTTCGGCGAACGGCGTGGCCGCCCAGCGGCTCTGTGCCTCCCGCGAGGCGGCGGCAGCGGCGGCGATGTCGCCGGGCGTGCCCTCGGGCACGCGCGCGCACTCTGCGCCGGTGAGCGGCGTGACCAGCGGGAACGTGGCTCCGCCATCGGCCACGGCCGCGCGCGCGGCGAGCCGCGAGAGGACCGCGCCGTCGAGGCGCGGCGTCCACCGCCGGTCCGCGGCGCCCCCCGGCCGCGACGGGGCCGCCTCGGCTGGGGCCGCCGTCCCCGGGAGGGCCGCGGCGGCCGCCGGCCCGTCGTGCGTGGCTGCGGCGCGCGCAGCCTTCTCGCTGGTCGCCATGCTCCCTCCGCGTCAGTGGGCGCCCCGGCGCCGGGCCGGGCGAACGGGGGCCCGGCGCCCCACCCGCAGTCTACACCGGGGCCCGGCCGGCGGGGGACGAGGCCGGACGCCCGGGATGCCCGCGCGCGCCGCCCCGAGGGACCGCGCGCGGCGCGCGGCGGGCGGGCCGCGCACGGGGGGATGCGCGCGACCGCGACGAACACTGGAGGCATGGAGGACCGCCGGTGAAGAGGCTGCCGGCCGCGCTCGTCGCGGTGGCGGCGGCGGCCGCGGTCGCCGCGGGGGCCGCT
>CAIXSE010000788.1 GCA_903921965.1 uncultured Thermoleophilia bacterium
GCAGTGGTTCGAGACGATCGAGGACTACAACGCCGTCTACGCGCGCACCGACCGCGTGACGCGCGGGGACACGCTGGCGAACACCAGCGGCTTCCAGCGGCTCGTCGTCGAAGAGAACGAGATCCCCGTCTGAGCCGCGCCTCACGGGGTCCGAAGAGCTCAGACGGCCAGAGGGGGCAAGATGACCGAGAGTGCCATCGACAGGACGCCCGCTCGCGGTGCCCGCACGGAACTGCTCTTCCGGCAGATGATCCCGCTGCGCGACGGCGCCCATCTGGCGGCGAACGTCTTCCTCCCGCGCGAACGCACCGAGCCCGTTGCGGCGGTCCTGGAGTTCACGCCATATTCGCGCGACACGTCCACCCCTGAGGCGGTGCGGTTCGCGAGCGAAGGCATGGCGTTCGTCGCGGTCGACTGCCGCGGCCGAGGCGACTCGGAGGGCGAGTTCCTGGGGCATCACCCCGGTGAGATCGACGACGGGTACGACATCGTGGAATGGATCGCGGCGCAGGAGTGGTGCAGTGGCGACGTGGTGATGTTCGGCGGCTCCTACACCGGACAGAACCAGTGGACCACGGCTGCCGGAGCGCCGCCGCACCTGCGCACCATCGTGCCCGCGGCGGCATCGATGGGCGGACTGGGACCCGGCGCCGGTGGCATCCCGATGGACCACCAGTTCACGTGGGGGATGCTGACCGCCGGGAAGACACTGTCGTCACGCGTGTTCGCGGAGTCCGAGCTGCGGATCGCGATGCTCGTCGACGCCTTCGAACGCCACGAGTCGTTCCGCTCGCTCAACGCACGGCTCGGGGGTCCGTGGGGGCTGCCCGAGGTCCAGAACACGACGCCGCAGAACGCGCCGTGGCATCCCGACTTCGGTCCGCCGCTCGATCGCCTCGGCGACATCAGCATCCCTACGCTGGAGGTGACGGGCCCGTACGACATCGCCGAGCGCGGCGCGCTGGAGCACCACCGCCGCTTCCTTGCCGCCGCGTCGTCCGCCGCAAAGGACCTCAACTACCTCGTGCTCGGCCCGTGGGACCACGGCGCCACACTGACCGGCACGACCAAGGTGGGAGACCTGCACTTCGGTCCCGCAGCCGAGGTGGACATGATGCAGCTCGTGATCGACTGGTACCGGTGGGCGCTCTTCGGCGAGACGTTCCCCGATTTCCTTCGCGACCACGTCGTCTACTACGTCACCGGGGCCGAAGAGTGGCGCTCAGCGCCCGATCTGGAATCCGTCACCGCCGGCACCGTTCCCTGGTACCTGGCCGGACACGTCGGCCCACACAGCGCCGCGCACCCCGGCTGGCTGCGTCCCGAGGCCACCGACACCCCCGCGTTTACCTTCGTGTGCGATCCGGACGAACGCGCGACGCTGGAGCTGGAACGGCAGCCGCGACCCGAGGGCCAGGCGCAGAACCCGGTGGTGCAGCTGCCCGAGCATCATCTGAACCTGGCCGATCACCTCGAGGGCGAGGATCCCACCGCCCATGCGTTCGCGGCCTCCATCGACGGATTCGGCGCCGTCTACACGAGCGCCCTGCTGCGCGAAGCGCTCGAGCTCGCCGGGCGGCCGCGCCTCGACGCGTGGCTGGTGCTCGACCAGCCCGACGCAGACCTGGCCGCCCTGCTGTACCAGATCCTGCCCGACGGCTCGGCCATCCTGCTCTCGCCGGCCGTCCAGCGGCTACGGCACCGCGATCCCGCCAAGGGCGTGCAGCTGCTCACTCCGGGCGAACCCACCCTCGTGTCCTTCAGGAACTTCCACTGGTTCGCCCGCCGGGTCGCGGCCGGCTCGCGTCTCCAGCTCGCCGTCCGTCACACCGGCTCGATCCACATGGACCGCAACCACCACACGGGACGACCCGACGGCCACGAGATCCCCGACGATGTCCGCGTCGCCACGGTGACGGTACTCCACAGCGACGATCACCGCTCGGTGCTGCATCTGCCGCTTGCCGCGCCGGCGCAGGTCGATCCGCCATGAGTCTCTCCCGCCTCGACATCCGCGCACTGCGCCGCCCCGGCCTCGCGGCCGCCCTGCGGCGCGCGTCGACACGTGGGGCGCCCGGCCGCCTGACGGCGGAGGTGACGGGGCCGGTCGCCCGCATCGACGCTCGCCGGACGGGCTACGCCCTGGCGCGCGCCGGCGCCTGGGGCCCCGACGTCCGGCGCGAGATCGAGAGCTCGCAGGCCAAGGAGCCTCTCGCGGCCGCGCTCGGCACGGTGAACGGCGTCTTCCCCGCGCTGCGCGACGGCGCCGTCCACTCCACCCGCGCGCCGCTCCCTGGGCCGGCCGAGCTCAGCGCACACATCAAGAGCGCGGCGCGGTTCCTCAAGGCGGACGCCGCGGGTGTCTGCGAGCTGCCCCAGTGGGCGGTCTACGCCCGCGACTGGGCGCGAGACCCGGTGGTCTGCGAGCACCGCTACGCCGTCGTGCTCATCTCGTCCTGGGATTACGACTAGATGGCCGCCTCCAGCGGCGACGACTGGATCTCGCTCGCCGAGAGCAACATCGCCTACAACCAGTCGGCGCTCATCGCCTGCTCGCTGGCGGAGTACATCCGCGGCCTCGGGTACCCGGCGCGCGCCCACTTCCAGGGCACCTTCGACCCGCCCTGCTACGACGTCGTGGTCACGCCCCTGCTCCTCCTGGCCGGCCTGGGCGAGTTCAGCCGCGCCGGCTGGGCGCTCAACCCCCTGCTCGGGGGGCGCTTCAAGGCCTCCCTCGTGACCACCGACCTGCCCCTGCAGCCGGACGCGCCCGTCGACTTCGGCCTGCGGGAGTTCTGCCGCGTCTGCAAGCGCTGCGCCCAGGAGTGCCCCTCCCGGGCCATCTCCGACGCCGACGTGATGGTCCCGCGCAACGGCTACCTCGCCTGCGAGTTCGACCCCGAGCGCTGCACCAAGTACCGGATCATGAACCGGGGCGGCGCCTGGTGCGGCCGGTGCGTCAAGGTCCGCCCGTGGACGAAGCCGGACGGCCTGACCCACGACCTCGTCCGCCTGGCCATCGCCCGGCTGCCGCGCACCGACCCGCTGCTGGTGAAGCTGGACGAGTGGCTCGGCTACGGGAGGACCCGACCGAAGGACCAGTGGTGGCTGAGCCTCGAACGCACCGCGGACGGGTTCCGGCGCGGCAGACAAGCTACGGCGTCCGAGGCCGGAGAGCGGCGCCCAGGCGACGTGGTGAAGGAGATCCCGATTGCTGCGGGTGAGGCGACCGGGCGCGCGGGTGACGACGAGATCCCCGTCGTTGATCTGACCGGACTGGGACCCAGGACACGGCGTCGCCGACGTGTGATGCGACGCGCGGAGGAGCAACGGTTTGGGCGCATGCTCGCCTGAGCGCGGCCGCCATCCCCTGTCAGCTCGCTCCGTGCGTGTTCTCGTAGTTGGCCAGAGCGTCGTCGAGCATGGTGGCCCAGAGCGCCCACATCCGCGGTAGAAGGGGATTGTCCGGGTCCAGCGCGTGCTGGATGCCCAGACCATCCAGGACTGCCACAGCGAGGCCAGCCAGCGGTTCGAGCTCGATGCCCTCAGGAGAGTCCGGATCACCGTCCAGCTCGCGCAGGCTGTATCGACGATACTGGACATAGAGTCCGGCCAGCTTCGCGCGCAGTTCATCGTCGTGGATCGACCAGCCCATGATCTCGATGAGCACCGGGAAGGCACGCGGGTCCGAGGATAGGTGGTGGGCATGGTCTATGACCTGGCCGAGCCGCATGCGCCCCGGCGGCAGATGCTCCAGGCGCGTCTGAAAGGCCTGCTCGGCATCGTCGTTGACCGCATCGAAGAGAGCCGCCAGCAGTCCCGCCTTGTCTCCGAAATGGTACGCGATGTTCGACTGAGGCTGATTCGCCCGCCTCGCGACGGCCCTCGTCGTCACGGCCGCGAGGCCGCCCTCGTTCAGGAGCTCCAAAGCGGCGTCGAGCAGACGCTGCGCGGGCTCGGGCAGCGCCCCGGACTGCTTCTCCATCGCGTCGCTCACTCTGTCAGCCTCTCTCCATGGTCATCGGTCTGCCTCGCGACACGATTGTAGCCGTCCGCAAACCGATTGGGGCAAGCCTCCACTTGGTCAACGACCTGCTGATTCGGAACAGCTAGTGCTGCGGCGGTCGAGACACCAACTCGATGACCACCCCGTCGGGATCGCTCACGTAGAAGCATTCCACTTCGTGCCAGGGGGAACCGGGCGCATCGAAGCGGACGACGCGCCGCGAGATCATGGATGCGTCGGCGTCCGCGAGCTGCTTGAGGACCGCCTCAAGGTCGCCGACGTTCAGGGAGACGTGGACGTTGCCGCTTTGACGGCCCTCGCGGTGCATCGGTATTCCGTCGGGCACGCGGTATTCCATCAGCTCGAGGATCCTCCCATCGCCGGAATCGAGATCCGCGCAGTCAAGCTCGGCACCGTCGTATCCAACCAGGTCTGCGATGTCGGCATCGGCGACGACTTCCCTGTCTATCAGCCTCAATCCGAGCCTGCCGCAGTAGAAGTCGAGCGCTCTGTCCAGGTTGGAGACGGTGATCCCGACATGGTCCACGCCTTTGATCATCACGGTTGTCCTCCCAGTTCGATTGGCAAGGTATCTGCCACATCTTGAATTGCGCCCGGAATCAGGCGGGCCCGCCGTCTGGTGCCGAACATGGCTTCCATCATGCTGCGCCCTGCTGGCCGGGTATCCCTCTCGTCGGCGCCACCCGCACCTGCCGATCGATCGCCGACGGCCGGGGTGCCGGCCTTCGCATCCATGAGGCTGATCGGCTGTACCGTCGCCGGGAACGCGAAGTCGTCGTCCAGATGACAAGCTACCCGTCGCCCGCCGCCCATCTCGCGCAGCGGGGGCTGCTGGACGGGGCAGACGTCGAACGCGAACGGGCAGCGCGGATGGAATCGGCACCCCGTTGGGGGCCTCACGGCATCAGGGACCTCTCCGGAGATCAGGCCGAGCTCGCTGCGGAGTTCAGGGTTCGGCGACGGCACGCTGGCCAGCAGGGCGCGGGTGTACGGGTGGCGAGCGTCGTGCAGGACGACGCCGGTCGGCCCAGTCTCCACGATCTGACCGAGATACATGACTGCGACGTTGTCGGAGACGGACTCGACGACGGCGAGGTCGTGCGCGATGAACAGATACGTGAGTCCAAGGCGCGTCTGTATCTCTTCGAGCAGGACGAGGATACGCGCCTGCACGGACACGTCGAGCGCGGAAGTCGGCTCGTCGAGCACGACGAGTTTGGGGTGGAGCGCCAGAGCGCGGGCGATTGCGATTCGCTGGCACTGCCCGCCGGAGAATTCGTGAGGACGGCGCCAGAGGTGCTGGGTACCCAACCCGACCATCTCGAGCAGGCTGAGGATTCGCTCGTTGAGTTCCTTCCCACGAAGGCGCCGCTGTGCCCGGAGCGGCTCCGCGATGATGTCGTGGACGGTGAGACGCGGGCTCAGGGAGGAGTAGGGATCCTGGAAGACGACCTGCGCATCGGCCATCGCGACTCGCTTCTCGGGGCCCTTCAGCGAGCCGATGTCCAAACCCTGGAACACGATGCGACCGCCGGTCGGTGCGGTGAGTTGCAGGATCGCCCGGGCGACGGTCGTCTTTCCGGACCCCGATTCACCGACCAGAGCCATAGTCTCATCGGCTTCGATGCTCAAGTTGACCGCATCGGCGGCGTGAACGACGTCGGTCGATCTTCTGCCGAGGCCGCGACGGATCTTGAAGTGGACCGTGAGGTCCTCGACGGTGAGCAGCGCGGTCACCGTGCAGCTCCGGCCGCGTCCGTCCGGCGCTGCTGCTCGGCGACCCAGTGGCAGGCCACCCAGTGCTCGGCGGTCAGGCGGGTCGGCTCCGGTTTGACGGTCACGCAGACCTCCATGGCGTGTCTGCAGCGCGGGTGATATCGGCACCCGCTCGGCGGCTCGATGAGGTCGGGCACGGAACCGGGAATAGTACGGAGTTCGCCCGCCTTCTTGCCCTGCGGGAGGCACTCGTAGAGGGCGATGGTGTAGGGATGCCTGGCACGTCTGAGAACTTGCGTCGTCAGGCCCTGCTCTACTACCGAGCCAGCGTACATCACCGCCACGCGGTCGCACGTCTGGGCGGCGACACCGACGTTGTGCGTGATGAGGATCTGGGCGATTCCTAGACGCTCACGCAAGTCGAGAAGCAGGCGCAGGATCTGCGCTTGGATCGTCACGTCGAGAGCCGTGGTCGGCTCGTCGGCGATGAGCAGCGGGGAGTCGCAGGACAGCGCCATGGCCATGCAGGCCCTCTGTCGCATGCCGCCGCTGAGCTGGTGAGGGTAGCTCTTGAGGACGTCGCTGCTCCCGGGCAGACCGACCGAGACGAGCGCCGTCCGCGCGGCTTCGGTGGCTTCCCTGCTGGAGACATTGCGGTGCAGGCGCACGACGCGCTCGATTTGCTCGCCCACGGTGAACACCGGGTTGAGCGACGCCAGCGGGTCCTGGAACACCATCGAGACCCAGCCGCCACGGATACGCTGCATCTCGGCCTCGCTCTTGCCGAGCAGGTCGTCGCCGTGGAACAGGATCTGGCCGCTGGTGTACTCGGTCTGAGGCCGCGGCAACAGCTGCAGCACCGAGAGACCGGTGATGGTCTTCCCGCAGCCCGACTCGCCCACCAGGCCGAGGATCTCCTGCTCACGCACGGAGAGATTGACCCCATCCAGGGCTTTGACCGTGCCGCGCAGGCTGTTGAACTGGACCTTGAGGTCGCGAATCTGGAGCAGGTCATCCACGTCGCTATCTCTTCATCCGCGGGTCGAAGACGTCCCGCAGTCCATCGCCGACGATGTTGAAGGCCAGCACCAGCAGGAAGATGGCGATGCCAGGGAAGATGCTGATCCACCACTGCTCGAGGACGTACTCCACGCCCTCGGAGACCATGAGCCCCCACTCCGGCGTCGGCGGCTTGACACCGAGGCCAAGGAAGGAGAGACCAGCGACCTCGAGGATCACCGTGCCCAGATCGAGCGTGATCGCCACGATGACCGGTCCGAAGGCGTTGGGCAGGATGTGACGCAGCACGACGGTGCGATTGCGAACGCCCATCGTCTTGGCTGCCTCCACATAGGGGCGCTGCCGGAGCGAGACCGCCTGACCGCGCACCAGCCGCGTGTACCACGGCCACCAGGTGATGATGAGTGCCAGCGCGAGGTTCTGCAGACTCGGCCCCAGGATGGCGACGAGGGCCATGGCGAGGATCAGCGCCGGAAACGCCAGGAAGATGTCGGTGATGCGCATGATCACCTCGTCCAGCAGCCCGCCGTTGTACCCGGCGAGGCCGCCCAGCACGGGGCCGATGATCAGCACGGCAGCCGCGACAAGAGCCGAGATCATCAGAGGGATGCGGGCCCCGAAGATCACACGGGACAACACGTCGCGGCCGAGGTTGTCGGTGCCGAAGGGGTGCGCGGAGCTGGGCGCCAGGAAGCGCTGGCTGAGGTTCGACTTTCCGCGGCCTTCCTCAGGGTAGGGGGCGATCCAGGGGGCACCGATGGCGAGGATCACCATGAACAGTATCCAGCAGATGCCGACGACGGCCAGCTTGTCGCGCAGGAACACGCGCAGGCTATGGCGCGATTCTGTGAGCGTCGAAATGTGGCGAGCGCGCCAGTCGACGAGAAGGCCCGTCGACGCGCTCTCTGTGGATGCATCCATCGGCGCCCCTAGCTCAGCACCACACGCGGGTCCAGCCGCGCAATGATCAGATCGATGACGAGGTTGATGAGGACATAGACGAGCGCCAGCAGCACGGTGATGCCCATGATGGCTGGGTAGTCGAGGCTGAGCATCGAGGTCGTCGCGTACGTCCCGAGACCCGGGAGCGCGAAGATGCGCTCGACGAAGAACGTGCCGACCAGCAGGTAGGCGAACTCCAGGCCGACAACTGTCAGCACCGGCGCCATCGCGTTCTTGAGCGCATAGCGCAGCACGATGACGCGGGTGCTCACGCCCATGGCTTTCGCCATGCGGATGTAGTCTTGACCAAGCGCCTCGAGCATGGCCGAGCGCGTCATCCTTGTGATCACACCGGTCGAGAAGGCCGCCAGGGTGAGCACCGGCAGCACAAGGTGCTCCATCGCGTTGAAGAATGCCACGAAGTTGCCGGTGACGAGAGCGTCGACCGCGGTCATCCCGGTGAGCTCGGTGACCGGATGCGACTGAGCGACGGCGATGTCAAGCTCGTTTGAGACCGGCAGCAGGCCCAGCAGTCGGAAGAAGAGGATCTGCAGCAGGACGGCGAGGACGAACGCGGGCATGGAGACGCCCCCGATTGCGAGCACTCTTGTGGAATGGTCGATCCAGCCGCCCCGCTTGTGAGCCGTGAGCGCACCGAGACTCACCCCTATCACGATCGACAGGAGCAGGGACAAGAAGACGAGCTGCAGGGAATAGGGCAGGAAGTTCAAGACATCGTCGAGCACCGGTCGCCGTGTGCGCGTGGACGTGCCCCAGTCTCCTTGGACGAGGTCGCGGACATAGACGCCGTACTGCACGTAGAGCGGACGGTCGAGACCGAGGATGCGACGCGCCTCTTCGATCTGCTCGGCACGGGCGCGCGATCCCGCATACGTCCTCGCGGGGTCTGCGGGAACTACGCGCACCAGCAGGAAGGTCACCACTGTGACGCCGAGTAGCACGAACACCATCAGGATCAGGCGACGCAGCAAGTACCTGCGGACAGTCACGTTATCGATCCGGCCCTTCTCGTCACGTCAGTCAGTTCTGGGCGCCGCGGGCGGCGAGCCTTCGAGCTCGCCGCCCGCGCAGGGGAGCGCCTACAGCGACGTGTGGTAGAAGTAGAGGACGGATGCATAGTTGGGGTTCAGTGCCATGTCCGTGAGCGTCAGCGTCGGCAGCTTCACGTAGAAGCTGTCAAAGTCGAACAGGTAGAGGGCCAGCGCCTCATCGACGACGAGCTTCTGCGCCTCGTTGTAGAGCCTCTGCGCGTTCTCAGGATTGACCGGCTCCTCGCTGAACGCGGTGTCGATCATGTCGTCGTACTCCGGGTTCGACCAGTAGGCCGCGTTCCAGACCTCGCCCGAGTAGAACAGCGAATAGAGGTTGCTGTAGCCGTCGGGGAAGTCTGGCCACCAGATGATCTCGAAGAGGTCCTGGCGGTCCTCGGCCGGACCCTGTGCTTTGGCCGCCTGCTGCTCGAAGAGGAGCGGCTGCAGGTCGAGCGTGACGCCCACCTCGGCGAAGTTCTCCTTGAGCACCGGCGCCAGTTTGGATCCAAACGCATCGTCGGAGGCGTAGGTCATCAACAGGGTGAAGCCGTCCGCATAGCCGGCCTCGGACAGCATCTGCTTGGCCTTCGCCGGATCGTGCGTGTACTGCGGCGTGTTCGGGTCGTGCGGGTACAGGGTGTAGGGGATGGGCCCGCGAGCGACCTGGCCAAGGCCGTTGGTCGCCACGGCGAGGATGTCCTCGTAGTTGACGGCGTAGGAGAGCGCCTGACGGACCTTGACGTCGTCGAGGGGCTTCCTCTTCGTGTTGAGCATCACGACCACGTTCTGAAGGCTCTTGATGTCAACGATGTCGACGTTCGCGTTGTTCTTCATCGCTGGGAGGGCGTCTCGAGAGATCGAGTCGGCAAAGTCGACCTCGCCGGCCTCCAGCATCTGACGCTGGGTCGCCGACTCGGCGACATACTTCATGACGACCCTCTTGGGCTGGCCGTCTTTCCAGCCACCCCAGTAGTCCTCGTAGCGTTCGAAGACCGTTTGGTCGTTCGGCGTGTACGAAACGAGTCTGTAGGGTCCGGTGCCCGCTTCGTTGGGCATGTTCCACCAGTCGGCGTCCTTGCCCTTGGTCGAGGGGCTGAAGATCCAGGCTCCGTACATCGATGATGCCACTCTCTCGAGAGGTGCCGGGCTGCTACAGACCATCTCGACCGTGTACTCGTCGACCACGTTGATCTGCTTGACCGGAGACCAGATGTAGGCCGCGCCCAGGTCCAACTTCCGGGTCGCCTCGACCGAGTACTTGACGGCTTCGGCGTTGAAAGGCGTACCGTCGTGGAAGGTCACACCCTTGCGCAGATGGAAGGTCCAGGTGAGCCCGTCGTCCGAGACCTCCCAGGACTCAGCCAGGCAGGGCGTGTACTCCTGATCGCTGCCGGGTGGGCTCGTGTAAAGCAGCGGCTCGTAGATGTTCGAGAGGAAGATCGGCTCCTCGCCGAAGGCCTCACGCGGGTCCCACGTGGTCACGGTGAGCCAGGACGCCACCCGGAGAACGCCAGTGCCGCTGCCGCCGGTCGCGGTAGTGGCTGAGTCGTCGCCGCCACCGCACGCGGCCAGAGTCACCCCCAGAAACGCCCCCGCGAGCAGCAGGACAGCTCCGAGGGCGATCGGACCCAGACGACACCTCGCCCGATTCGGAATCCACCTGGCCATAGTGCCTCCTTGAACTCGATGCGGTCGTGCGTATCAGTCGGCCTGTTGACTCGCTGCGCGGTTCAGGAATAATTCGGTCGACCGATTCTACACACCCTTCGATCGCTGGAGTCAAGTGGACGAGGCGTGAAGCGAGGTACGCCCCGGTGGGCGAAGGCGGAGCGCGCAGGCCGCCAGAACGGGGGGATGCGGCGCTCGCTGACGGGCTGTGGGCGGCCGGAGACGTGACCGGGTGAGGGGGAGCCCGTGCCGCAAGGGGATGAGCGCGCCACCTGGGCGGAACGGTCATGGAGGTCCGAGTCGAGTGTCAACCGAAGCAAGGAGTCAGCTCCATGAGCATCCTCCCGTCCTCAGCCCCGTCGCAGGCGTACATCGACGGCCGGTCGGTCGATGCAGAAAGTGGCGACACGCTGGACGTCGTCGCGCCCGGGCGAGGGACGGTGGTGGCGTCGGTCGCCGACTGCGGCGAGGTCGACGTCGCACGCGCCGCCTCCTCCGCTCGCAGGGCGTTCGAGGCTGGGGTCTGGCGGGATCGGTCCCCCCAAGAGCGCAAGGCTGTGCTCCAGCGATTCGCGGGCCTCATGGAGGAAGATGCGCGAGACCTGGCGCTCATGGACTCGGTCAGCGCCGGCAAGCCGATCACCGACTGCCTGGACGGCGATGTTCCCGACTCCGTGGACACGCTGCGTTGGTACGCTGAGATAGCCGACAAGCTCTACGACAAGATGGCGCCGGCGGACGCATCCAGCCTCGCCCTCGTGACGCGCGAGCCCATCGGCGTGGTCGCCGCCGTGCTGCCGTGGAACTTCCCGTGCACCATGGCGGCCATCAAGCTGGGGCCGGCTCTGGTCGCCGGCAACTCGGTCATCGTCAAGCCGGCGAAGCAGACCCCCTTCTCGGCCATCCGCATGGCACAGCTCGCCAGCGAGGCCGGGCTGCCCGACGGAGTGCTCAACGTCGTGCCCGGGCGCGGCGAGGTCGCCGGTCGCGTGCTGGGCCTGTCCGGCGACGTGGATGCGGTCACCTTCACCGGGTCGACGGAAGTGGGCCGGGGCTTCCTGAAGTACGCCGCGAGCAGCAACCTCAAGCGCGTGATGCTGGAGTGTGGCGGCAAGAGCCCCCAGATCATCCTGGACATGCGTGACGACCTCGAGTATGTCGCCGGGCAACTCGCCGACGCGGCGTTCCACAACAGCGGCCAGAACTGCACGGCCGGCTCACGCATCCTGGTCGAGCGGTCGATCCACCGTGAGGTGGTCGACGCCCTGGCTGCAGCGGCTTCCGACCTCGTGGTGGGCGACCCGCTGGACCCCGCCACGCAACTGGGAGCGATCATCGACGGCGAAGCCCTCCGGCGCATCCTTGGGTACGTGACCGACGCCGAGCGCGCGGGCGCCCGCGTCGTCTGCGGCGGCAGGCGCATCCTCGAGGAGACCGGAGGGTGGTTCATTGGGCCGACGATCCTGGACGGCGTGACGCCGGACATGGCCGTGGCCCGCGAGGAGATCTTCGGCCCGGTGGTCTCGATCGTGGCGTTCGAGACCGAGGAAGAAGCCGTCCGGCTCGCCAACGACAGCGAGTACGGGCTCGCCGCGTCGGTCTACAGCAGCGACCTCGAGCGCGCCTACCGCGTGGCCCGCAGGGTGCGCGCCGGCACCGTCTCCATCAACTGCTACAGAGAAGGGGACGCTACGGTGCCGTTCGGTGGCTACAAGACCTCGGGCTTCGGCGGCCGCGACCTGGGCATAGAGGCCCTCGACCAGTTCACGGAGGTCAAGACCATCCTGGCCGAACTGCGCTAGCGGTCGGGGAGTACCCCTTGGGCCAAACGCCGCCCGGCTTGCCGCGATCGCAAAGGTCGCTCCGCCTTCTCCCACCGGGGCGTACCTCGCTTCACGCCTCATCCACTTGACATCAGCGACCGAGAGGCGTCTAGAATCGGTCGACCGAATTACCCACTGAAATGCGCGGCTGAAAGGAGCTCCGGAATGAAGCGGCTGCGTACCTTCCGACTCGAGGAGTACCTCGGCGAGTGGGAACTGAGCGTGCGCCATCATCTCACCGCATCGGATGCGCAGAGCATGAAGCTTGCGGAGCTGCTCGCCATGGGGTCTCCGGAGGAGCGCGAGCAGTTCCTCGAGATGCCGCTCACCTACATCGACTCGTGGGGAACGCATGACCTGAGGGAAACGGTCGCGAGCACCTACGAGACGCTTGGAGCCGAACACGTGCTCACGTTCACCGGCGCCGAAGAAGCCCTCTTCTGGGCCATGCAGGAGATCGTCGGGCCCGGCGACCACGCGATTGTGCTGGTCCCCTGCTACCAGTCCATGGAGACGGTGACGATGGCGACCGGTGCAGAGGTCAGCCCTCTGGTCGTGAGACGCGAGACGGGGTGGGCGCTCGACGTCGAGGAAGTGCGTGCGCTCCTGCGCCCGAACACCAGGCTGGTCGCGGTCAACTATCCTCACAACCCGACTGGCTATGTTCCGGACGCCACGACCTTCCGCGCCCTTGCCGGACTGTGTGACGAGCGAGGGATACGGCTCTTCTGCGACGAGGTCTATCGGGGCATCGAGGTCGATCCCTCGCGAACGCTCCCGCAGGCCGCGGACCTGTCGGAGAAGGCGGTCTCACTCAACGTGGCGTCCAAGTCCTACGGGCTGCCCGGCCTGCGCGTGGGATGGCTCGCCTGCCGGGATCGCGCCTTCCTGGAGCGCATGGAGAAGCGGAAGCACTACACGTCGATCTGCAATCCCGGGCCCACCGAGCACCTGGCTGCGATCGCGCTGAGGAACCGCGAGCGGATCTGGGCGCGCAACCGCGGCATCATCGCCGCCAACCGCCCCTTGTTCGCGGACTTCTTCGCACGCTGGGAGGAACTGTTCGACTACGAGCCGCCGGTCGGCGGCTGCGTCTGCTTCCCGCGGTATCGACGCGGCGACGCCGAGGAGCTCTGTCGCGGACTGCTCACGGAGAAGGGGGTGCTCGTCATGCCGCCGAGCATCTACTACTCCGAGCTCGCCGACGTGCCCACCGACCACTTCCGCGTGGGGCTCGGGCGCCTGGGGCTCGACGCGGCGCTCGCCGCGTTCGACGACTACCTCACGGCTTCGGGAGGGTGACGAGATAGTGGAGACCCCCGCGACGCTCCCGCAGGTGCCCGGCGTGCGCGTGCTCGACGAGGACGAGATCCGCGGTCTGATCGGCGTGAGAGACGCCCGTGAGGCGGTGCGCGACGCCTTCGCCCAAATGGGTCGCGGCGAGGCCATGGTGCCGCCCGCGATGATCATCTACGTGCCGGAGAGCGACGGTGAAGCGCACGTGAAGTCCGCGCACCTGCACGGCCTGCCCTACTACGGCGTCAAGCTGACGAGCGTCTTCGACCACAATCCGGGTCGTGGGTTGCCGGCGGTGTCTGGGATGGTCCTGGCCTTCGACGCCGGGACCGGATTCCTCGCCGGGATGCTCATGGACAACGGGTTCCTCACGGATCTACGCACCGGTGCGGCCGGCGCGGTGGCGGCCGATCTGCTGGCCAGACGCGATCCGGAGCAGGCGGCCATCATCGGCGCCGGCGTGCAAGGCCGCTATCAGCTGGCCGCGCTCCTGGAAGTCAGGCAGGTGGAGCGCGTCCTCGTGTTCGATCGCGACGCCGATGCGGCCAGGGCGTACGCGCAGGAGATGACCCGGGCGCACGGGGTGCAGGTCGTGCCCACCGCGTCGGCGCAAGCCGCAACGGAAGACGCCGACATCATCGTCTGCACCACCCCCTCCCGAACGCCGTACCTCCAGGCCGATTGGGTGAAGCCAGGCGCGCACGTCACGGCCATGGGGTCGGACAACCCTATGAAGAACGAACTGGACCCACGGCTGCTCGCGCGGGCCGACAAGCTGGTCGTCGACAGCCTGGAGATGTGCGCCGTCAACGGCGAGCTGCATCACGCCCTGGACGCCGGCCTGCTCGCGCGGGACGACGTCTCTGCGGAGCTGGGCGACATCGCTGCGGGTGAGGCGACCGGGCGCACGAGTGACGACGAGATCACCGTCGCCGATCTGACCGGACTCGGGATCCAGGACACGGCCGTCGCCGACCTTGTGATGAGAAGAGCGGTAGAGCGCAATCTCGGCCGCATGCTCGCCTGAGCGCGCGCGCCGGCGGTGTCGGCTTCTCTCACGAGTGAGGCGAGGGGCAGCACCGGAGAGCGAAGGTGAAGCGGCACTGGCGGACGGAACAGGAGGGCGCAGGGAGCGTGAAAGCAAAGCCATTGACAAGGGGAGGCAACGTGAAGTTCGCGCGCATCTTGACCGTGGTCGCCGTCGCGCTGATCGCCCTCGCGGCGGCGTTCGTCGTACCGGCAGGAGCGACGGCTGCGCAGTACGAGGCGCTCAAGCCGGGATCGCTCGTGCACGTGGCACAGGAGCTCACCGTCAACGTCGTGTTCGTGGGATTCGAGCAGGGCTCCGGTGCTGCGCCCCAGGTCGACCAGACCCGACTCCTTGCCGGCCTGCCGGCCAGCGTGCGCCCCAACCCGTGGTCGGATCGTATGCGGTTCGATCTGAGCTACAACGTCGTCTTCGCCGACGCCGGGTTCGCCGACAGCCTCTTCGCCTATCTCGGCGGCCTCGCGAAGCAGAAGCCGCTGACCGCCTTCCAGTCCGCCTACAACCAGCAGGTCCACCGCTCGCGCACCGTGAGCGACAATGCCTGGATCGACGCCCCCAGCGTGGAGCGCTGGTTGGGCAGTCACGCCTCCGACCTCGGCCTGAAGCGGCGTGACTACACCGTCTTCTACCTCAACTGGTACGGCAGGCCGGACTTCCGCTTCCACATCTACTCCAAGACGGGAGAACCCGAGCCCGACACGAAGATCGACCTCGGCGAGGTGCGCGAGTACACGAAGCTGGTCGCGTTCGGCGGCTCGACGCCGGATGACCCCCAGAGCGCCACTGGGGCTGTGCAGCGGGTGTGGTTCTACGATTTCTCGGCCGGTCCGGACGGCTTCTCCGGCAACTGGAACGTCGACGACCCGCGCATCGTGCCTCCGTTCATCGGCGCCACCCCCACGGTGGACCCCTCGCCGGGCCCCATGACGTACCGCATCCCTGTGATGTGGGACTACGGGCGGTCGGACGGCTACCGTCCGTTCACCGATCTGACCGGCGACATCGCCACGCTGACGACCGATGTCGCCGTCAACAGCTTCGTCGTGGGCAAGGGATCCGCTCCGGACACCACCCTGACCGCCGACCCATGGCGCATCCCCTCGAGGGTGCGGCTCGCGGTCAGTCTTTTCAATGCCGCCCCCGGAGTCGATGGTCGTCAGTTCGTGAGGAACCGCTACATGGTGAATCGCCTGCAGCGCCTCGAGCCGTGGCGGCCCTTCACCGCGCGTCTGCAGGTCCTTCCGTATGACGAGGACGTCCGCGCCGCCTACGAGTCGTGGGTGTACTGGTTCAACTCGGGAATGACCGACGCCTCACACACCGTGTACCCGGGCCGCCCCGGCAATGATGGCCTGGCGGGGGACATCGGCCTGTGGGAGAACGACCACGAGGCAGAGCTGGTCAGCTCCCCAGGGGACGTGCCGATGATCGCCTTCAGCGTGCCCGACGAGCTCGCGACCTACGTCTCCGGGTTCACGACCGGGGCGAACCAGTACACAAAGAAGTTCATCCTCGGCACGACTTCGGCGACGGAACGGGAGAATCCCGGCTATGCGCTCACGATGCCGCTGCTCCACGAGGCCGGTCACTACCTCGGGCTGCCCCACCCGCACGACGATCTCCGCCGTGGCGAGAGGCCGCAGCCGTTCTACCTGTGGACGGCCGACGAAGTGAACTCGATCATGTCCTACGTGGACGTGAACTGGGACTTCAGCCAGTTCGATCGCGACCACATCGGCAGGAGCATGACCGTGAAGTACCTCGATCGAGTCAACTTCCTGGTGGCTCAGATCCAGGCAGCGGGGAAGACCGGCAGTGTCCGTCGCCTGCTCACCGAGGCCGATCGTCGGGCCGAGTTGGCTCTGCGGCAGTACCAGAACATGGACTACACCGGCGCCGCCACGAGCGCCAGCGCTTCCTACGCGCTTGCGCTGCGCGCCCTCAGACTGTCCGCAGCGTCCCAGTCGAGCGAGACGGCGCGGCGCCTGGCGCCAGGCAGCGTCCCTGCGGCCGCGGCCTACAACGCACTGAGCGCGCGTTGACGACTCGTCGGGGGGCCGTCTCTAGCTGACGCCCTCATCGCGGGCGCCGGGTTGGTGACCGACCGGCCCGGCGCCCGCTTCATACAAGAAGCCGTCACGGTGAGTGACTGCGCCGATCACCGCCACTGCTTGACATTGCACTTTCTCTCGCCAGCGAGGCGAGGGACGGCACCGGAGGGCGAAGGTGAAGCGGCACTGGTAGACGGAACAGGAGGATGCAATGAGCACTGAGGAGATCGCCGTGCCGCATGAGACGGTCAGAGCGGTCGAGCGGACAGCCGACGGAGCCAGTGTGAAGGGTCTGAAGTCGAACGTGCTCGGCCCAGTGGCATCGGTGACCATCGGAGTCGCGTCCATGGCTCCGGCGTACAGCCTGGCGGCCACGATGGGGCTCCTGGCGGCGACCGTCGGACTCGGCGCTCCGTTCCTCCTCATCGTGTCGTTCGTGCCGATGATCCTGGTCGCATCAGGCTTCTACTACATGAACCGTGCCGACCCTGACTGCGGCGAGACGTTCATCTGGACGACGCGCGCCTTCGGAGCGCCGGTCGGCTGGGTCATCGGCTTCGCCTCCGTGCTGGCGTCCGCACTCGTGATGGGCAATCTCGGGCAGGTCGCGGCGCTGTACATGCTCGAGCTGTTCGGCCTGCACTCGCTGGCCGCGTCGACGTTCTGGGTGACCCTGTTCGGCGTCGCGTGGATCGTCGCCGTCGGCGTGCTCGTCGCCGTCGGCATCGAGGTGTCGAAGCGGGCCCAGTACGTGCTGATGACCGTCCAGATCGGCGTGCTCGTGACGTTCGCGGTCTGGGCGTTGATCAAGGGCGTCGTCACGAGGCCGGAGGGCTACGAGCCGATCCGCCTGTCACACTTCTTCACGACGCACCTGTCGGGATCGCAACTGGCCGCCGGCGTCACCATCGCGGTGTTCCTCTACTGGGGCTGGGACACGGTCGTCGCGGTGAACGAGGAGAGCGAGGACTCCAGCCGCATGCCCGGGCTCGCGGCGGCCGCCAGTGCCGTCCTCACCGCCGCCCTCCTCATCCTCGTGGTGACCGCGTCCCAGGCGTACCACGGGGCTGCTTTCCTCGCGGACAACCCCGACGACGTGCTGGCGCCGCTGGCGCGCGACGTCATGGGGCAGCCGTGGGACAAGCTGATGCTGCTCTGTGTCTCCACCTCGGCCATCGCCACCATCCTCACGACGCTGCTCACGCTGTCGCGCCAGACCCTCTCGATGGCCGCGCACAAAGGCCTGCCGTCGGTGTTCGGCAGGATCAGCGCGAAGCACATGACCCCGTTCTGGGGCACGGTCATCATCGTGCTCTTCTCGGTCGCGTGGTTCGTGTTCGCGACGTGGTTCAACGTGAACCTGCTCTACGACGCGATCACCGGGATCGGCATGATCATCTGCCTGACCTACGGTGGCACCGGCCTGGCGGCGGCGGTCTACTACCGCAAGGAACTGCTGAAGAGCGGCCGGAACTTCATCATGATGGGGCTGGCGCCCGCCGTCGGAGCCTTCCTCTTCGCGCTCATCCTCATCAAGGTGCTGACGGATCTCTGGAACCCCGACAACAGCTACTCCCAGATCCTGGGACTCGGCGGAGCCTTCTTCATCAGCGCCGGGACGATCGTGCTCGGCATCATCCTGATGATCGTGCTCTGGGTCGTCATGCCGGCGTTCTTCCGGCGGCGGCCGGAGACGTGGCCGGGTGAAGGCGAGCCCATCCCCTACGCGGACGAGCGCGTCACCTGAGAGGGGCGGAACGTCTCGGAGAGCGTGAGTCTGGGCGACAGTCGCGGCTCTCCGCGGGTTTGCCGCGACGCGTCTTCCCCTGTGCCGGCCAAACTGTGATTGGAGAAGCGTGAACCACGGATTCAACAACAGGATCGCACACATCGACCTCCGCGACGGCAGCGTCGAGATCGAGGAGCCGGGCGAGGAGTTCTTCCGCACCTACCTCGGCGGCTCCGCGGTCGGCGCCTACTACCTGCTCAAGGAGATGCCGGCGGGCGCCGACCCCCTCGGCCCCGACAACGTCCTCGTGGTCGCGCCCAGCGTCCTCACCGGCGCGCCGATCTCGGGGTTGTCGCGCTTCAACCTGACCGCCAAGTCGCCGCTGACGCACCGCATCGGCGACTCCCAGTGCGGCGGCCACTTCGGCCCCCAGCTCAAGTACGCGGGCTTCGACGCTCTGGTGATCAAGGGCGCGGCGGAGGCGCCCTGCTACCTCTGGCTCCACGATCAGCAGGTCGAGCTACGGCCGGCCGGGCACCTCGTGGACCTCTTCCCGGCGGAGCTCCAGCAGGCCGTCAGGTCGGAGCTGGGGATCGAGCGTGCCGAGGTCCTGCAGAACGGACCGGCCGGGCGCCGGCTCGTGCGCTTCGCCTGCGCCGGCAACCGCATGCACCACTTCGCCGGCCGCACGGGCATGGGCGCCGTCATGGGCAGCAAGAACCTGGTCGCCGTCGTCGCGCACGGCCGCAAGCCCTACGAGTACTTCGACCCCGAGGCCGTCAAGGCGATCGCCAGGCGCGCGAAGGCGGCCTACGACGCCGCCGGCTTCGAGGAGCTCACCGAGCTCGGCACCTCGAACTCGATCGAATGGGAGAGGGATCGCGGCGCCCTGACCACGCGCAACCTGGCGAGCGGCGTCTTCTCGGGCGTGGACGACGTCGACAGCACCGCCTACCACGCCAAGGTCGTCGGCGGGACCGGCACCTGCGCCTCGTGCATCGTGCGCTGCAAGCGCGTCGTCAAGGGAGGCGGGCGCTACGACCTCGATCCCGCCTACGGCGGACCCGAGTTCGAGACCATCGGCATGTTCGGCCCCAACTGCGGCGTCGCCGACATCGAGGCGGTCGCCAAGGCCAACCAGCTGTGCGATGCCTACGGGCTCGACACCATCCAGACCGGCGCCATGGTCGCCTTCACCATGGAGTGCTGCGAGCGCGGGCTGGTGCCGGCCGGCCTCCTCGACGGGCTCGAGCCGCGGTTCGGCGACGCGGACGCGATGATCGAGCTCGTGCGCCGCATCGGGGAGCGCCGGGGCATCGGCGACCTGCTCGCCGAGGGCTTCGCTGCCTGCATCGCCGCGTTCGGGCCCGAGGCGGCCCAGTACGCGATGCACGTGAAGGGCCTGGCGCTGCCCGCACACATGCCCCAGGTCAAGAAGACGTTCGCGCTCATGTACGCGGTCAACCCCTTCGGCGCCGACCACATGTCGTGCGGAGAGGACGACCGCATCGACACGCTGACAGAGGACTGCGAGGCGCTCGACCTCCATCGCGCGAGCCCATGGGAGGAGCTCGATGAAGCCAAGACCCGCTACGTCGTGCGCACCGAGTACCTGACCTCGCTCATCGACTCGCTCGAGCTCTGCTCGTTCTGCTTCTACCCGGGGTCCCTCTGGGAGTTCGGGGACCTGCTCGAGATGCTGCGGGCCGTGAACGGCTTCAGCACCAGCCTCTGGTCGCTGCTCAAGACCGGTGAGCGGCGGGTGGCGCTGATGCGCGCCTTCAACGTGCGCGAGGGCCTCTCCACCCGGGACGACGTCCTTCCCGAGCGCGTCTTCGCGCCGCTCCCGGACGGCCTCGCGGAGGGGGCGTGCGTCGATCGCGCATCGTTCGAGCGGGCGCGACGCGACTACTACGCGATGTCGGGCTGCGACCCGGAGAGCGGCCGTCCGTGTCGGGGCCGGCTGCTGGAGCTCGATCTGGGGTGGGTGGACGCAGTACTGGATGGGGCGGAGGTCCAGGTGTCATGCCGCCAGACGTTTCCGTCGGCGCTTTGACCGCTCGACGTCAGCCGCCGATGGGCGAAGGGGGCAGAGTGGCTGCTCCGGCCAACCCCCTGGCTCTGCCCCCTCCCGGGGTGGCGGTGCGCAGTCGGCGCACCGCCACCCCTCCTCGCCGCACCAACCGTTCCACCGAAGCATGAAGGAGGCGCAGATGGACTGCGAGCATGCCTACATGGACGGGGAGTTCCTCCCGCTGGACCAGCTCGAACACCGCAACGGCGCCTGGTGCGGCCGCTGCGTCAAGGTCTGCCCGTGGACGAAGCCGGACGGCCTGACCCACGACCTCGTCCGCCTGGCGATCGCCCGGCTGCCGCGTACCGACCCGCTGCTGGTGAGGTTGGACGAGTGGCTCGGCTACGGGAGGACGCGACCGGCTGACCAGTGGTGGCTGAGCCTCGAACGCACCACGGACGGGTTCTGGCAGGCCCGACGACCTGGGGCGCCTGGGGCCACAGAGCGGCGCCAGGCGACGTGGTGAAGGGGAATGCGGCGACGGCAGACGACTGACTTGGAGGTTGGCATGAGCGACACGGTTGAGGACCTGCGGGATCCGGCGCCGCGTGCGGAACCACGGCCGGTGCAGGTGGACGTCTGCGGCGTGGTGTACGAGGACGACTTCACCTGGCTGGAGGAGGACAGCGAAGAGACCTTGGCGTGGCAGGCGGCGCAGAACGCCGTCGCCGAGCGCGCGCTGCGGGAAGTCGAGGGCTTCGACGAGTTGAAGCGCGCGCTGGAGGTGCACGTCGGCTCGACCTTCGCGAGCGCGCCGCACGGCTGCGGCGACCGCTGGATCCGCCTCGCCCACGGCCGGGGGGCGAGCGCCTCGAACGCGCCTCAGGCCCGGCCGGCCCCTGGCGCCCGATCCTGAGAGTCGACGACCTCTCCGAGCCCGGTCGCACCGCCTCGCTTGACTGGTTCTTCCCCTCGCCGGACGGCCGCTACGTCGCCTTCGGCGTCTCGTGGGGCGGCGACGAGCAGTGCGTCCTGCGCCTGCTCGACGTCGACCGCGAGGAGATGCTGCCGGTCGCAGTGCCCGACACCTGGTTCTCGCGCGTCGCCTGGCTGCCCGACTCGAGCGGCTGCTTCTTCCCGGCGGGTGAGTACGTGATGAAGGACTACCCGCGCGACCTGCTGTTCCTCGACGTGGCCTCAGGGGAGATCACGCGCGACGTGCTCCGCGACCTCGGCTTCGAGTCGGAGGCGATGCAGGAGAGGGCCGCCTACCCCCAGGTCTCGGCCGACGGTCGCTGGCTCACGCTCGCCAGTGAGTGCCAGGGCGGCCGCATCATGCTGGCTCGCCGACTCCCCGACGGCGAGTGGTTCGAGGTGCTCGAGGGCGCGCAGTCGACGCGCGCCTACGGCTTCGTCGACGGGGATGACTACGTGGCCGTCACCACTGAGGATGCCCCGTGTGGGCGGCTCGTCCGCATACCTCTCGCGTCGGGCCGCGACCGCGCCACCTGGACGGAACTGCTCCCCGAGTCCGGCGAGGTCCTCGTCAGCGTCGACCTCGTCGCCGGGCACTACGTCGTGTGCAGCCTCGCGGACGCCACCGCGCGCGTGCGCGTGTACGACCGCGATCTGCACCTCGTCGATGAGCTGCCTCTGCCGGCGAGCGGCGTGGTCGCCGAGCACGCGATGAGCGCCAACTACAAGGTCATGCCTCCGATGGAGGGCGGCAGCGTCGTCGTCTGCGGCGACGCCTTCACGTTCACGTTCGCCGCGCCCGGGCGCTCGCCGGGCACGTACCTGTACGACGTCCCAGGCCGCGAGCTGCGGCCGCTCGAACCGCCCGCGCTGGTCCTCGACGGCGTCGTCGACGAGCTCCGCTGGACGACGGCCCCGGACGGCTGGGAGGTCCCCTACACGCTGGTGCACCGGGACGACGTCGACCTCTCGCGGCCACAACCGACCCTCTTGTTCGGCTACGGGGGCTTCGGCATCGCCTTCGTCCCGACGTATCTGGGCAAGCTGGCACCCTTCGTCGAGGCCGGTGGCGTCGCCGTGATCCTCCACTTGCGCGGCGGAGGCGAGTTCGGGGTGCGCCAGTGGGAGGACGGGAGGCTGGAGCGCAAGCAGCACACCTTCGACGACCTGTTCGCCGTCGCGGAGGCGCTGATCGCCGACGGCGTGACAACCACGCCCCAGCTCGGCCTCGTCGGCGAGTCCAACGGCGGCTTGCTGGCGGCCGCGGCGTTGGCCCAGCGGCCCGAGCTCTGGGGCGCGGTCTGCGCGCAGATGCCGGTCGCAGACCTGCTCACGCCCGCGCTCGACGGCTTCGTCTACCTCACGACGGTCGTCGACCACGGCGACCCGAGGACTCCCGCTGGCGCGCGGGCACTGGCTCGCTGGTCTCCGTATCAGCATCTGCGAGAAGCCGCCTATCCGCCGGTGCTCGTCTGGGCGGGCGAGGACGACACGCGCCAGGGCGTCTGGCACGCACGCAAGCTCGCGGCTCGGCTGCAGCA
>CAIXSE010000789.1 GCA_903921965.1 uncultured Thermoleophilia bacterium
CGTCTTCTTCCAGGGGCACGACCACCTGTTCGCGCACGAGGAGCTCGACGGCGTCGTGTACCAGGAGCTGCCGAGCCCCGCGGACCCGAACTACGCCGACGACAACGCGGCCTCGTACACCGGCGACGTGCTGCCCAGCTCCGGGCGCGTGCGCGTGACGGTGTCGGCGAAGAAGGCGCACGTGGAGTACGTGCGCACGTGGCTGCCTGCGGACGCGACCTCCGCCCACCCGAACGGTGAGGTCGCGTTCGAGTACGACGTGCCGGCGGACTGATCGGGGGGACGGGTGGCAGGGCCGTCACCGGCGGTTGCCGCACCGCAATCCGCTCGTGACCTCGGTTCAACGCCGCTCCGCGAGTATCGCGTCGACAGGTCCCGCCCAGGCGGGGCCGCGACCCTGAGGAGATGAGCCGACATGAAGAACCTGAGAAGCGGAGGCCTCCTGCTCCTGCTCGTCGCCGGCGTCCTGGCGGCCACGGGCGTGTGCGGGGCGCTCGCCTATCACGGCGCGGTGTCCCCGATGGCCGTGGAGACGGCCCTGGCGGCCACGCCGCCGCCCCCGCCGAATCCGGGCGCCAGCGGCCAGCCCGCGCCCGGACCGAGCGGCGGGCCCGGCCAGGGCTACACCATCGAGCAGGCGATCTCCGACCGTGCGCAGCAGACCACGATCGCCTTCGACGCCCTGGGCTTCCTCACCGGCTCGCTCGGCGCCGACTCGTTCTTCCCGCCGGGCAAGGTCGCCGACTTCTGGGGCTTCCAGTACCTGCGCGACAACGACTCCACGCAGCTGGGGCACAGCGGCGACTTCCTCACCAAGGTGGCGTTCACGATGTACGACACCCTGGACGAGGCGCAGCGCGCGAAGCTCACGGAGCTGGCCGAGGGCCAGGTCGACGACATCGCCGCCTACGGCATGAAGCGGTTCACGCTGATGGCCGCGTTCCGGCGGCTGCTCGAGGGCGACCTGCCGTCCGGGACGACGGGCCTCGACGAGTCCGCCGTGGAGACCTACTCGGCGGAGCTGTACAAGCTGGACGGCGCGATCAGCTACGAGCGCGCGCAGGTGATGGGCGCGGTCCTGGCGTCGCTCTCCGACGCCCAGCGCGCCCGCCTCGACGCGCTCGTCGGCAAGGGCGTCGGCTCCTGGCCGTCGGTCACCGAGCCCGCCGCCATGCAGGGGCTCGGCCGCGCCCAGAAGGAAGCGGTGATGACCTACTCCGGCGACCTGTTCGCCTGGTACGCGGGGTCCGTGGACGCCGACGTGTACTTCTGCCCCGAGCGCCACGGCACGTACTTCGGCTCCTTCTACCTCAAGGACGCCAAGGCGATGCTCGACCCGACCTACGCCATCCCGACCTCGGTGACCGGCGACATGGGCGAGCGCTTCGTCGCGGCGCTCGACGCCACGCAGGCGGCGCGGATCACCGGCCTCGTGGACGAGCAGCGTGCCGATCTGCTCGCCATGGTCGACACGCGGCGCGCCGTCTCCGAGAAGCTGCGCCTGTTCCAGACCGGCGCCCAGGCCGACAAGACCGCCGTGATGGACCTCATGGACGAGTACGGCCGGCTCGACGGCGAGATCGTCTACAAGTACGCGACCGCCTTCGCGGCGGTCGGCAAGACGCTGACCGACGCCCAGAAGCAGTCCCTGGCGGCCATGCGTGACGAGATGCTGGACGGCATGGAGCCCACCGGGGCGTACCTGTTCTCGCAGGCCATCGCCATGCCGGCCATCCCCGACACCGACTTCCTCTTCGGCAAGACGCCGGGCACGACGCCGGCCACGACCGCCGTGGTCAGCCCGTCCTCGGCGCTGCGCGGCGCCACCGTGACCATCACCGGCGGCGGCTTCGGGTCGAAGCGGGGCGCCGGTTCGGTGAAGTTCGGCGCCGTCAAGTGTCTCAAGGTCTTCTCCTGGGGCGCGAAGCGCATCAGGTGCCGCGTGCCGGCCGCGGCGGCCTTCGGCGCGCAGACGGTGACGGTGCGCACGGCCGCGGGACGCGTGTACACCGCGACGTTCACGGTCACCGACCCGGGCGCGCAGCCGTCGCCGGCGACGGGCTCCTTCGCCCTGACGAGCAGCGCCTTCACCGACGGCGGTACGCTGCCGATGCAGTACACGGCCGACGGCGCCGGCACGAGCCCCCCGCTGGCCTGGAGCGGGGCGCCCGCCGGCACGAAGCAGTTCGCCCTCACCATGACGACGCTCGCCCTCGACGGCGAGAAGTGGAACTGGGTGCTCTACGGCATCCCCGCCGGCACGACGTCGCTGGCCGAGGCCACCACCGTGGGTACGGCGGGACTGAGCACAGACGGGCCGGAGCTGCGCTACTACCCGCCGGCCTCCAAGGGCCCCGGCGCCAAGACGTACACGTTCACGCTGTACGCGCTCTCGGCCGCGCCGGCGTTCGCGGTGCCGGCCGCCGGGGTCAGCGGGCCCGTCCTCGAGAGCGCGATCGCCGGCATCACCCTCGCGAAGACGCAGGTGAGCGTCAGCTACACCCGCGCCGGGACGGGGACGTGAGTCACACCTCCAGCGGTCCCGTCCCGGGCCCCCGGCCGCCGCGTGCTCCCTCCGCGGCGGCCGGGGCACGTCCGCTCACTCCCACGAAGGCGGTGGTACGCTGACCGTGCCCGTGGAGCAGATGAACCACATCCTCGTGATCGAAGACGACAAGGCCGTGGCCGACAGCCTGCTGGAGGGCATCGGCCGCGAGGGGTACGAGGTGCGCTGGGAGGCCACGGGATCGGGCGGCGTCGCCTACGCCCGCGACCACGGGCCCCACCTGATCGTGCTCGACGTGCGTCTTCCGGACGGCTCCGGCTTCGACTTCTGCCGGCAGATGCGCCTGCTCGGGCTGCGCCAGCCCATCCTCATCCTCACCGTGCAGGACGAGGAGGTCGACAAGGTCCTGGGGCTCGAGATGGGCGCCGACGACTACATGACGAAGCCCTACCGGCTGCGCGAGCTCATCGCGCGGATCCGCTCGCTGCTGCGCCGTGCCTACGGTGAACTGGCCTCCCCCGAGTCGGACATCCTGTACGTTGCCGACCTCGTTATCGACCGCACGCGCGGCGCCGTGCAGCGAGGCGACCGGCAGATCAACCTCACGCCGATCGAGTTCCGTCTGCTCGTGTTCTTCGCGCAGCACCCCGGCCAGGTGCTGAGCCGCGCCCAGCTGATCGAGCAGGTGTGGGGGTACGACGCGGAGTTCTACGACGAGAAGTCGGTGAACGTGTACATCAGGCGTCTGCGCGAGAAGATCGAGCGTGAGCCCGGCGACCCGCGCATCCTGCTCACGGTGACCGGCATGGGTTACCGCCTGGCGACGTGACCGGCGGCGCCCACGGGGTCGCGGGGCCGTCGCTCAGCTGGCGCCTCTCGGTGACCTACGCCGGCGTGGCCCTGCTGACCGCCGTGGTGCTGGGCGGAGTGCTGCTCGCCATGCTCGAGGTTCACTTCTCGCAGCGCGAGACCGAGCACCTCGTACGCGCCGCCGGCCAGGTGGCGCGCGACCTGCGGAGCGCGGCGGGCGAGGGCAGGTCGCCGGCCGACGTCGCCGTGCTGGGCGCGTTCGCGACCCAGGCCCGCGTCCAGCTGTACGACGCCTCGGGCGCGCTGCTGGCCGACTCCGGCTCGCCCTGGACGATCGGCCCGGGGGCGCTCGACGCGGCGCCCGCCCAGCCGGGCGCGGCGCAGCCGGCCGCTCCGGCCTCGCCGGCGGCGGGCCCGCAGGCCGGCGGGCAGACCGCCCCGGGCGGCGAGCAGTCACCGTCTCCCACGCCGCGCTCGGACAAGGTGTACGAGCTGGCCGTGCCGTCCGCGAGTTCGGGAGGAGTGGCAAGGATAAGGCTCTCGCAGGTGCCCGCGGAGGGCGCCGACGTCATGGGCAGTGTGGTGCTGGCTTGGGCGGTCGCCGCCGCGGCCGCCGTGGCCGCCGCCGCCGCGGCGGGGTACCTCCTGAGCCGGCGCATCGCGCGGCCGGTGGTCGCGCTCGCCGTGGCCAGCGAACGCATGGCGCGGGGCGACCTTGCGACGCGTGCCGACGTCCGGGAGGGCGGCGAGATCGGCCGCCTGGCGCACTCGTTCAACGACATGGCGGAGCAGGTCGAAGGCACCGTCACCGCGCTGCGGCGCTTCGTCAGCGACGCGGCGCACGAGCTGGGCACGCCGCTCACCGCCCTTCGTGCGGACCTGGAGCTGGCCCAGGACAGCGCCGTCACCGACGACGAGCGGCGCCTGCTGGCCAGGGCGATCACGCAGGAGCAGCGCCTCGAGGGCCTCGGAGCCGGCCTCCTGCAGCTGTCGCGACTGCAGACGGCGAGCAGGGCGAGCCGCCGGCAGGCCGTGGACCTCGCCCCGCTGGTTGCGGAGACGGCCGACGCGTTCGCCTCGCGCGCCGAGCAGGCGGACGTCGCACTCGAGCTGGAGGTACCGGCGCCGGCGCCGGTCGTGCTGGCGGAGCCGGACGGGCTGCGCACCGCGCTGCGCAACCTTCTGGACAACGCCGTCAAGTTCACCCCTCCGGGCGGCCGCGTGCGGCTCGGCGCGGCGCGGGAGCGCGGGCAGGCGCTGCTGTGGGTGGCCGACGACGGGCCGGGCATCCCGGCGGAGGACCGCGGGCGCGTGTTCGAGCGCTTCTACCGCGCCCGCCGCACCGCCGATGCACCCGGAAGCGGGCTGGGGCTCGCCATC
>CAIXSE010000790.1 GCA_903921965.1 uncultured Thermoleophilia bacterium
AGGTGCGTCCCAAGACGCGCGGCACCTGGGTGTTCGTGGCGACCTACCAGGCCGGGGGGCAGACCTTCCGCAGTCCCGAGGCGAGCGTCAAGGTCACGGTCCCCACGAAGCCGAAGAAGCCGGCGAATCCGCACCACTGACCGCACGGGAGGGACCGTGGCGCGACCGACGTTCAGCTGCCTCTCTGAGGCCGACAAGGACTTCATCCACGAGCAGACGGCGCGCATCCTCGCCGAGGTCGGCGTCGCCTACAACACACCCACCCTGACGACCGTGCTGCGGGAGGCCGGGGCCGACGTGGACGCGGAGAAGCTCACGGCGAAGCTGCCGTGGGAGCTGGTCGAGCGCTGCCTGGCGACGGTGCCGGCGACCGTCCGGCTCGCGGGGCGCGATCCGGCGTACGACTGCGTCGTCGGCGGTCCGGAGGGCATGCTGTACACCTCCGACGGCGCCGCGACCTACATGCTCGACGACCTCACCGGCGAGCGGCACGAGGGCACGCGCGCCGATCTCGCGCAGATGACCCGGCTGTACGACGCCGTGCCCGAGATCGACTTCGTCTGGGCCACGATCACGCCGGGCGACGTGGACGCGCGCGCCGGCAACCTCGAGATGGCGCGCATCACCTACGACAACTGCCGCAAGCACCTGCAGGACGAGGTGCGGCACCCGGACCAGGCGCCGGTGTTCGTGGACATGCTCGAGGCCATCGCCGGCGCTCCGCTGCGGGAGCGGCCGATCTGGTCGGCCACGAACTGCACCATCGCCCCGCTGCAGCACGACGCCGAGATGACCGAGGCGCACATCCTGATGGCCCGCGCCGGCTGCCCCATCTTCGTGCTGCCGATGCCGCAGATGGGGACGACGGGGCCGATGAGCGTGCTCGGCACGAGCATCCTGAACATGGCCGAGCTGCTGAGCGCCGTGGTGCTGTTCCAGCTGGCGGCGCCCGGCTGCGGCATGGTCTCGGCGGTGGGCTCCGCCGTCGCCGAGATGCGCTCCGGACTGTACCTCTCGGCGGCGCCCGAGGACGCGCTCATCAACGTGACGTGCATCGAGATGAGCAAGCGCTACGGGCTGCTCACCCAGGGCAGCGCCGTGAGCTGCGACGCCAAGGCGTGCAACCACCAGGCCGGCGCGGAGGGCATGCTCACCGGCCTGCCGGTCGCGCTCGCCGGGGCCGACGTCATGCTCGCCTTCGGCCTGATGGACGGCGCCCAGACGGCGAGCCTGGCGAAGACGGTGCTCGACGCCGACACCGTGAACGCCATCGAGCGCTTCCTGCGCGACGACCCGGTGGACGCGGCGCGCGCCCTCGTGGACGACATCGTCGAGGTCGGCATCGGCGGCCACTTCCTCGCGCGCCGCAGCACGCGGCAGGCGACGCGCGCCGGCGAGCTGTGGCAGCCGCAGCTGTGGCAGCGCGGGCCCTTCGAGCAGTACGCGGGCACGCCGCTCGTCCAGGAGGCCTGGGAGCGCGCCCACGAGCTGATCGAGCAGAACGACGTGCCGCCGCTCCCCGACGACGTCCGGCGGCACTGCGACGCGCTGATCGCGGGCTATCTGGCGCGG
>CAIXSE010000791.1 GCA_903921965.1 uncultured Thermoleophilia bacterium
GCCGAGGAAGCCGGAGTGGTCGTGCACGATGTCGAAGGGCTGCTGCTCGATGTCGGCGAAGGCGAACGAGACGTGGCGCGCGTCGAAGGCCGACTGGCCCATGACCTCGGGCATCTGCCTGGGGAAGAGCGCGCAGAGCTCGGCGGCGGTGTGCGAGTCGCCGGTGGCGTACAGCACGACGTCGTGGCCGGCGGCCGTCAGCCCGTCGCAGAGCTGCTGGACGACCCACTCGGTCCCGCCGTAGCCGGCGGGCGGCACGGTGATCCACGGCGGTGCGATCTGGGCGATCTTCATGCCGGCATTCTACAGGAGGACCTCCCGTGTGCCGATGAGGGCGGCGGAGGGTGTCCTGGCGACGAGGCCGGAGGGTAGAGTGTCGGCGATGATCCTGTACCTGGACTGTGCGAGCGGCATCAGCGGCGACATGCTCGTGGCGGCGCTTCTGGCGCTGCTCGGCGCGCGCCCCGACGACCAGGCCCCTCTCGACGACGTCGTGCGCCCGGCGCTCGCCGCGGCCGGCATCGACCCGCGCCTGGTGTCGCTCGAGAGCGTGCGTCGCGGCGGGCTGGCGGCGCTCAAGTTCAACGTGTCCAGCCAGCCGGGCTTCGCGACCTTCGACGAGCTCATCCTGTCGCTCTACGCGTCGGACCTCGACCAGGACGTGGCCGACGCCGTGGCCTCGATGGCCGAGCGCATGGCGGCCGCCGAGGCCGAGGTGCACGGCCGTGAAGACGAGCACCTGCACGAGCTGAGCGACGTCGACACGGCGGTGGACCTCGTCGCCGCCGCGGCGCTGCTCAAGGCGCTGGCGCCGGAGCGCGTCGTGGCCTCGCCACCGGCGCTCGGTTCGGGCTTCGTCGACACGGCGCACGGCCGGCTGAGCGTACCGGCGCCGGCCGTGCTCTCCCTCCTGTCGGGGCTGCCGACCGCCGGCGACGCTCCGCTGCCGGGCGGCGAGCCGCCGGGCGAGCTCACCACGCCCACCGGTGCGGCCCTGTTCGCCCACTACGTGTCCGCGTCCGGCGGTCTGCCCGCCGGGCGTATCGAGCTCTCGGGGTACGGGGCCGGCGGCCGCGAGGTCCCGGGCCGGCCCAACGTGCTGCGCGCGGTGCTCGTCGACCCTGCGGCGCTCGCGGAGGCGGAGGAGCCGCCGGCCGCGGGCCACGGGGCCGGCGACCACGTGCTGCTCGAGTGCACCGTCGACGACCAGAGTCCCGAGCTGGTCGCGCACGCCGCCGACGCCCTGCGCGAGGCCGGCGCCCTCGACGTGTGGATGAGCCAGGCGTACATGAAGAAGGGCCGCCTGGGCACCGTGCTGCACGTCCTCGCCGAGTCTGCCGAGGCCGAGCGCCTCGCCTCGGTCGTCTTCGCCGAAACGTCCACCTTCGGCCTGCGCGTTGTGCCATGCGGGCGCATGTACGCCGAGCAGCGCCGCGAGGAGGTCAAGATCGGCAAACTCCGTGTGAGCGTCCGTCTCAGCTACGTCGACGGCCGCCTGGCGAGCGTGTCGCCGGAGTACGAGGACGTGCGCCGCGTGGCGGCCGCGGTCGGCCGTCCGGCGCGCGTGGTCTACGAGGCGGCGCAGGCCGCGGCGCGCACGCAGTTCAGCGCGTCCTGACGCAGCGCGGGCCGCAAGAACGCCGGCCCCGGCGGCCCGTTCCGCCCGAGGCTGGGCCGCTCTCCCCCCGGCCTCGCGCGCGACTTCTTTTTTCGTAATTGCCTCGAGCTTGTTCCGCACAGTACAATCTCCGCGCTAGGAGCCGTACCGCGTGCCGCCCGGCACGGGGCCGCCACAGACGCTTCAAGCGCGGGATTGGAGCCAAAGGA
>CAIXSE010000792.1 GCA_903921965.1 uncultured Thermoleophilia bacterium
CAGAAGAAGCGCGCCGCCATCGCCGGCGCGGTCGCCATGCGGCCGGAGGTGCTGATTCTCGACGAGCCCATGGCCGGCCTCGACCCGAGCGGGTCGTGGCACCTCATGGGCCTGCTCACGCGGCTCCACGAGTCCGGTACCTCGCTCGTGGTGGCGACCCACGACATGAGCCTCGCCTACGAGTGGGCCGACGAGGTCGCCGTGCTGCGCCAGGGGCGGATCGTGGCCCACGGCGACCCGCAGGACGTCATGCACGACCCCGCCGAGCTCGCGCACTGCGGCCTGCGCGTCCCCTGGGTCGCCGACATCGCGCAGACGCTGCGCGAGTGCGGCGTGATCCCGCCCGACGTGCCGCTGCCGCGCACCCGCGAGCAGCTCAAGGACCTGCTGGTGGCGCGCTGCGGCGTGACTGGCGCCCGCCCGCGCGACCTGCACGTCTACTTCACGGAGTAGCCGACGGGCCACGGCGATGGCCGCCCGCGGACGGCAAGGGCTGATAGGCTGACGGCAGCTGCGGACGGGAGGACGGTGTGGACCATCTCGCGGACCTCTTCCGGCGGAACCGCGCCTGGGCGGCAGGCTGCGCTGACTCCGACCCGGGGTTCTTCGCGCGCCTTCGCGACATCCAGAGGCCCGACCTGCTGTGGCTCGGCTGCTCCGACAGCCGGGTCCCCGCCAACGAGATCGTCGGTCTCGCTCCGGGCGAGCTCTTCGTGCACCGCAACGTGGCCAACCTCGTGCCGGTCACCGACCTCAACGCCATGGCCGTCATCGAGTACGCGGTCTCGTCGCTCCGCGTGAGCCACATCATCGTCTGCGGCCACTACGGCTGCGGGGGGGTGCGCGCGGCGCTCGAGGGTCACCAGGCCGGCGCCGTGGCGCTGTGGCTGCAGCCGTTGCGCAACCTCGCCGACGAGCACCGTGCCGAGCTGGACGCGCTGGTGCCGGGCCGGCCGCGCTGGGACCGTCTCTGCGAGCTCAATGTCGCCGCGCAGGTGCGCGCCGTCGCCCAGTCGGAGGTGGTCGAGTCGGCCTGGGAGCGCGGCGTGGAGCTCACCGTGCACGGGTGGATCTACGACCTGGCCGACGGGCTTCTGCGCGACCTCGACGTCGGCGTCGACGCCCTGCTCCACCCTGCCGCCGGTCCCGCTGCGGCCGCCCCCGCCCACGTCCCCGGGGAGGGTTGAGGTGTTCCACGACGTCCCCGCGGCGCTGGCCGCCCGCATGGACGAGCTCCACGCGCAGAACACCCGGCAGCGTGCCGAGGGCATGCCCCGGCTCCAGCGCCTGCGCCAGATCCCGCCCGAGATCGGCCGCTTCATCGCTCTCCTGGCGGCCGCCGCACCGCCAGGTGACGTCATCGAGATCGGGACCAGCGGCGGCTATTCCACGCTGTGGCTCGCGCTCGCCTGCCGCGAGGCCGGCCGCAGCGTCACGACGTTCGAGATCGCGGAGGCCAAGGTGGCGGTGGCACGCGAGACCTTCGCCCTGGCCGGCGTCGAGGACGTCGTGACGCTCGTGCACGGCGACGCCCTCGAGCACCTCGCCGGCCACGACGGCGTCGGCTTCTGCTTCCTCGACGCCGAGAAGGAGGACTACCTCGCCCACTACGAAGCCGTGGTACCCAGGCTCGTTCCGGGCGGGCTTCTCGTCGCCGACAACGCGGTCGACTTCGAGGAGGCCGTGCGGCCGATGCTCGACCGGGCCCTGGCCGACGAGCGGGTCGACGCCATGGTCGTGCCATACTTGCACGGTGAGTTGATCTGCCGGAGGCGCGGCAGCTGAGAGGCGCCACCGGCCGGCCCGACGGAGGTGGACATGGCTCGACCCCGTACGACCACACTCGGCCGAGCCTGCGCGGGCGCGTTGCTGCCGGCCGTCGTCATCCTGGCTGCCTGCGTCCTCGGCCCGCCCGCCGCCGCGGCCGGCGCCAGGGCCGGCGCCAGGGCTCTCGAGGGCCGTACCTGGACCGCCACGTACATCCGCGGGGCAGGCCAGGTGCTTCCGGGAGCCGAGGCCACCTCGACGGCCAGGTTCCACGGCGCGAAGGTCACCGGCAGTGGCGGCGTCAACTCCTACAGCGCGCGCTACCACACCGCGCCGGGGGGCGCCGTCCGCATCGCCGGGGTCGTCGCGACCCAGATCGAGGGGCCGCCCGCGGCGGCCGCGCAGGAGCGCGCCTTCTTCAGCGCCCTGAAGCGTGCGGTCAAGTACAGGGTGTCCGGCGACACGCTCACGCTGCGCGGCGCCGGCGGCGGACTGCTGCTCACGATGGCCGGCTCCTCTCCGGATGCGCTCACCGACCGGACGTGGAAGGCGGTCGAGCTGGCCGACGCGACGGGCGTCCTCCAGCCGCTCGTGGCCGGGAGCGAGATCACGGCCGTGTTCGGGACCGACGGCAGGCTGGGCGGCCGGGCGAGCGTCAACCTGTACGGCACGACGTACACGGCGAGCGCGGACGGATCGCTGACCGTCGGTCCCGACATCGTCGCGACGGAGATGGCCGGGCCCCCGGAGCTGATGGCCCAGGAGCAGGTCTACCTCTCCGCGCTCCCGAGGGCGGCCTGGTACCTCGTCGTCGGGGACGCCTTGTGGCTGCGTGACGCGAGAGGAACGCTGCTGGCGAGGTTCGCCGCGCCCTGAGCGCGCCTGCGCAGGCTAGCTTCATTCCGCCGCGGGGTAGTCTCTCCGGGGACGGATCACTCATCAGCTGCTGCCGGGAGGTCACCATGGCAAGCACTCCGGCCGGCACGCCGGCTCGTCCTCTGTTCACGTTCGCCGCCGCAGCCGGCCTTCTTCTGCTGGCCGGCCTCCCGCTGCTCGCTGCCGCCTGCGGCACATCCTCGGGCGGCTCGTCGTCGGACGGCTCGGGCGGGGTACAGGCGCTCGAGGGCAAGCTCTGGACCGCGACGCAGATCGACGGCGTGGCCGAGGTCCTCCCGGCCGGGCAGTTCGCCTCGACGGCCGCGTTCAAGGACGGCGCCGTCGGCGGGTCGGGCGCCGTGAACAGCTACCGTGCCGCCTACACCGCGTCCGACGACGGCAGTATCGAGATCAAGCAGCCGGCCTCCACGCTCATGGCCGGCCCGCCCAAGGCCAACGAGCAGGAGCGCGCCTTCTTCACGGCGCTGACCCAGGCGCAGCGCTTCGAGGTGAGCGGCCAGACCCTCAAGCTGTACGGCTCGGGCGACACGCTCCTCGTCACCTTCGCCGAGACGAAGCCGGTGTCGCTGACGGGCACCACCTGGAAGGCCACGGCCTACAACAACGGCAAGGACGCGCTGGTCTCGCTCGTCGCGGACAGCGAGATCACCGCCGTGTTCTCCGAAGACGGCAAGCTCAACGGCACGGCGAGCATCAACAGCTACTCGACGACCTACACGACCGGCGCCGGCGGGACGATGACCATCGACGCGCAGATCGCCGCTACGGAGATGGCGGGGCCGGAGGAGCTGATGGCCCAGGAGCAGGCCTACCTGGCGGCATTGCCGCAGACCGCGACGTACAGCATCCAGGGCGACCACCTGTGGCTGCGCGACGCGGACGGTGCGGCGGTCGCCCAGTACGTGGCGGAGTGATGCGGGCGTCACTCGACGGGCTCCCGCCGCCGCTTGTCACCAAACGGTGAACGTGCCATCCTGTACCTGTGTCGCGTCGCGCGAGGAGAGGAGGTCGGGGTGTTCGGCGGCGACTACTACATCGTGAAGTTGTACCACTGGGTCCTGGGCATGCTCGGGGGCATGTTCCACCACCCGATCTGACGCACGGCCGAGGCCGCCGCGGCGGCTTCGGGAGTGCGTGAACGACGGCCTCGCCGGCATCGCGCCGGCGGGGCCGTCTTCGTCTGTCGGGCACGCGGCGTGCGGGCGCCGCGCCGCGGTGGTCCTCCCTGCGCTGCCGCCGCGATGCGCACGGGTAGACTGTCACCGAGATGACCGCCGTGGAGGACCAGTCCCCGCCCGCCCAGGCCGGACCGCACGAGGCCGTCCACGCCCTGCTCCTGGACATGGACGGCCTGATCTTCGACTCTGAGCGGCTCGCGCGCGAGGCGTGGCGTGCCGCCCTGCTCGCGCGTGGGTACGAGCTCCGCGACAAGGTGTACCTGCGTGCCGTCGGACGCACTGCCTCCGAGGCCCGCGCGGTCTTCGTGGGCGCCTTCGGCGACGGCCTCCCGGTCGCGGCGATCGAGGAGGACAAGGCCCGGCGCCTTCGCGAGCTGCTCGGTGAGGCGCCGCCGCTGAAGCCGGGCCTCGGCGATCTCCTGGACGAGGCCGAGAGGCTCGGGGTGCCGGCCGCCGTGGCCAGCGCCACGGCGGCGCCGGAGGTCCGGCGGCGGCTCGCCGCCGCCGGGCTGGAGCGCCGCTTCGCGGCGGTGGCCGGCGGCGACGAGGTGCGCGCCGGCAAGCCGGCGCCCGACCTCTTCCTGCGGGCGGCGGAGCTGCTGGGCGTGCCGCCCTCCGCCTGTCTGGTCGTCGAGGACGCGGAGGCCGGCATCAGCGCCGCCGCGGCGGCGGGCATGCCGGCCGTCATGGTCCCCGACCTCGTCCGGCCCTCGGCCGCGTGCCGGGCTCTTTGCACAGCGGTGGTCGATTCGCTCGCGGAGGTGGCGCCCATCCTCCGCGAGCTGGCCGGCTCCGGGTGCGAGCCGCCGCGGCCGGTGCCGTGAACCCGCGGCGCCTGTTCCGCCCGTTCGCCTCGCACGACGAGTACTTCGAGGCGGTGCGCAGCCTCGTCGCGGACCTCGCCGCGACAGGGCACCGGGCCGCGTCGGAGGAGCTCCGCGAGGGCTTCGGTCTCCTGAACGGCCTCACCGACGGGTGGGCCGCCTTCGCGGAGGCGGCCGGCGCCGTCCGCGACCGCCACGCACCCGGCCTCTCGCAGGCGCAGCGGGAGCGCCTCGACGAGGTGCGGCGCGTGGCCCGGCGCGTCACCCGCCGCTGATGGTGCGCCGCGCCGCCGGGTCCGCGCCCGCGCGTGCGCGCCGGGAAGCCGCCGGCCGCGCTCTCGCTGGCACGTCGCGGCGGCGGTAGACTGGGCGAGCCGGGGGGTCGATCCAGTGAGGTGCCGATGAGCGGGTTCGCGGAGTACCGGGAGTACGATGGGCTGGGGCTGGCGGAACTGGTGCGGACCGGCGAGGTCTCGCCGGCCGACCTCGCCGAGGAGGCCATCGCGCGCATCGGGGCGCGCGACCCCCGCGTCAACGCCGTCATCCGGCCGCTGTTCGCCGAGGCGCGTGCCGCCGCCGCCGCGCCCCTGCCCGAGGGACCGTTCGCAGGTGTCCCCCTCCTGCTCAAAGACCTGATCTGCACGGTGCAGGGCGTGCCGACGAGCTGCGGTACGCGGATCCTGCGCGACGTGCCGCAGCCGGCCGACAGCGAGATGGTGCGCCGGGACCGTGCCGCAGGCTTCGTGTTCGCCGGCAAGACCAACCTGCCCGAGTTCGGCCTGCTGCCGTACACCGAGCCGGAGGCGTTCGGACCCACGAACAACCCGTGGGACCTCGGGCGCACGGCCGGCGGCTCCAGCGGCGGCTCCGCCGCCGCGGTGGCCGCCGGCATGGTGCCCATCGCCACGGGCGGGGACGGCGGCGGGTCCATCCGCATCCCCGCCTCGTGCTGCGGCCTCTTCGGGCTCAAGCCCAGCCGTGCCCGCACGCCCACGGGTCCCGACTTCGGCGAGCTGTGGCGCGGCTTCGTGCAGGAGCACGTGCTCACGCGCTCCGTGCGCGACAGCGCCGCGGTGCTCGACGCGGTCGCGGGGCCGGACGTGGGCGCGCCGTACTGGGCTCCGCCCCCGCAGCGTCCGTTCCTCGACGAGGTCACAGCCGAGCCTGGACGGCTGCGCATCGCCTTCACGGCGCAGCCGCTGATGGGCCACGACGTGCACGCCGACTGCCGCGCCGGGCTCGAGGCCACGGCCCTCCTGCTCGAGGACCTGGGCCACGAGGTCGTCGAGGCCGCGCCGCCCATCGACCGTGAGTCGTTCTCGCTCTCGTTCGTCCTGGTGCTCGCCGGCGAGACCAGGGACGCCGTGGCCGCCGCCGCTCACGCCGCCGGCCGCAAGCTCTCTTTCGCCGACTTCGAGACCGGCACCAGCGCCATGGCCCTGCTCGGCCAGGCGTACAGCGCGGGCGACTTCGCGGGGGCCCTCAATACCCTGCAGCGCGCCTCGCGGCGGATCGCCGGGTTCTTCGAGGAGTACGACGTCCTCCTCACGCCCACCCTGGCGCAGCCGCCGGTGCCCACCGGCTCGCTGCAGCCCACCGCCGCCGAGCGCCGCCAGGTCGCTCTGGTCGGCCGTCTCAACGCCGCCTGGCTGCTCAAGCTGCTGGGCGTCGTCAAGCCGCTCGCCGACAAGACCTTCGACTTCATGCCCTACACGGCGGTGTTCAACGTCACGGGCCAGCCGGCGATGTCGGTGCCGCTGCACTGGGACGCACAGGGCCTGCCCATCGGCATGCAGTTCGCGGGGCGGTTCGGCGACGAGGCCACGCTGTTCCGCCTCGCCGGCCAGCTCGAGCGCGCGAGGCCGTGGTTCGAGCGTACGCCGCCGGCGTTCGAGGGGTGACGCGCGTGGCGGAGGACGCCGGGGGCGTCGCCTTCATCACCGGCGGGACCAGCGGCATCGGGCTGGCGACGGCGGAGCTGCTGGCGGCGCGGGGGACGAGCGTCGTCGTCTTCGCGCGCACGCGGGAGGGGCTGGACGCGGCGGAGGCCGCTCTCGAGGCCCGCCGCGTCTCGCCGGGCCAGCGCTTCGCGGCCCGCCGGCTCGACGTGAGCGACCACACGGCGGTGGACGACGGAATGGCCGCCGCCGTACGCGAGTTCGGCGCTCCCGGCCTGCTGGTCTGCGCCGCCGGGCGCGCCCTCCCGCACTACTTCGAAGACGTGACCTACGAGCGCTTCGACGACACGATGAAGGTCAACCTGTACGGGGTGCGCAACGTGGTGGCGGCCGTGGCGCCGCACATGAAGGCCCGCCGTGCCGGCCACGTCGTCAACGTCTCGTCGATGGCCGGCTTCGTCGGTGTGTTCGGGCTCACCGACTACTGCGCCTCGAAGTTCGCCGTCGTCGGCTTCTCCGAGGCGCTGCGCCAGGAACTGCGTCCCTTCGGCGTCGGCGTCTCGGTCCTGTGCCCGCCCGACACCGACACGCCCGGCCTCGCCCGCGAGAACCTGGACAAACCGCCCGAGACGGTGGCCGTGTCCGCGGGCGGCGGGCTGATGCAGCCCGAGGACGTGGCCCGTGCCCTGCTTGCCGGGGTGCGGCGCGGGCGCTTCATGATCGTGCCGGGCGGCGAGGGCAGGCTGGCGTGGCTGGTGAAGCGGTACGCCCCCTCCGTCGTGGACACGGTCACGGCGCGGGCGGTCCGCAAGACACAGGCGAAGGAGCAGCGCTGACGGAGCTGACTGACAGGGTCGTGATCGTGACCGGGGCGTCGTCGGGCATCGGCGCCGAGGACACCGTGATTTCGCCGTGGAGGCGGCCGTGAGGGCGGAGACGCGGCACCTGCTGGGCTGGCTGGCGCTGCCGCTTGCCGCCGTCGCGAACGCCGTGCTGCGCGACACCACGTACGGCAGGCGCATGGGCACGACGGCGTCGCACTCGCTGGCCGTCGCGCCTCTCGCGGCCTTCATCCTGATCTGGGCCCGCGTGCGGCAGTGGCGCCGGCCGCTGCCGAGCCGCGCCGCCGCGGCGCGTGCCGGCCTCCTGTGGGCGGCCCTGACGCTGGCCTTCGAGTCCGGGATGGGCGCCGCGCGCAAGGTCCCGGCGCGCGAGATGCTGGCCGAATACGACGTGCGGCGCGGCCACCTCTGGCCGCTCGTCCCGCTCGCCGCCGCCGCGCCGCTCCTGGCGTGGCGGCGCTCCCGTTCCGGCACCCGCGCCGCCGGGTAGTCTGCCCTCGAGTACGCGGCGCCGGCGCCGGCGCCGCCGGACGCGAGGAGGACGGCATGTTCGCAGCGGCAGGACCGGACGGCTACCAGGACGTCGTCCCCGGCGTGCGCCGCAAGACCCTGTGCTTCGGCGACGAGACGCTCCTCACCGAGTTCCGGCTCGCGGAGGGGCACGAGCTGCCGCAGCACGAGCACCCGCACGAGCAGACCGGCTACCTCGTCAGCGGCCGTCTGCGCTTCACCATCGGCGACGAGACCCGCGACGTCGAGCCCGGGGACAGCTGGTGCATCCTGGGCGGCGTCAGGCACGGCGCGGTCGTGCTGGAGGACGCAGTCGCCGTGGAGGCGTTCTCGCCGGTGCGCGAGGACTTCCTCCCGGCGCCGGAGGAGTGACGTGCGCCGCGCGCGAGCCGGCGACGTGCCCGCGCTCGTCGCCATGATGGACGAGTTCTACGCGGAGGCGGGCTTCGCCCTCGACCGGCGCGCGGCGCAGGCCGCGTTCGAGACCCTCGTCGCCGACCCTCGTCTCGGGTCGGTGTGGCTGGTGGAGGACGAGGGGCAGGCGGTGGGGTACCTCGTCGAGACGCTGGTGTTCGCGATGGAGTACGGCGGGACGATGGCCGTCGTGGACGACTTCTTCGTGCGGCCGCAGTGGCGCGGGAAGGGCCTGGGCGCGGCCGCCCTGGCGCACGTGCGCCGCGACTGCCACGCGCGCGGCGTGCGCGCCATGCGCGTGGAGGTCGGCCACGACAACCAGGTCGCCCAGGCCGTCTACCGCGGCGGCGGGTTCAGCGCGGTCGACCACCTCCTCATGACCACCGCGCTCGCCGCGCCTTCGCTCGGCGAGCCTCACGGCGCGGTCTGACGACGAAGGGAGCGCGCGATCGGCAGGCCTATCCACTTCGAGATCCACGCGACCGGCCCCGAGGCGCTCGTGCGGTACTACTCGGAGCTGCTCGGCTGGGAGTTCGACCCGCAGCGCAGATCGAGTACTGGCTGATCCGCACCGGCCCCGAGGGCGAGCCGGGCATCGACGGCGGGCTGCTGCGCCGGCCCGTGCCCGGCCCTGCCGGCGGGCCGGTGCTCAACGCCTTCGTGTGCACGGTCGAGGTCGACGACCTCGAGGTCGCGCTGGCCCGCAGCGCGGAGTTCGGCGGCGAGGTCGCGCTGCCGCGCATGCCGGTCACCGGCCTCGGCTGGCTGGCCTACGTCAAGGACCCCGACGGCAACACCCTGGGCCTGCTCCAGCCCGATCCGTCGGCGGCGTAGCCGGGGCCACCGGGGGCCGGCGCGCGATCACGCCCCGGGCGGCCGCGCCGTGCCGGAGAAGGCGTCGCGCAGGAGGCGCCCCGCGCGCCGCAGCCCGAGCCGGTCGGCGACCCACGGCGACAGCCTGTCCACCCAGGTGATCAGCCAGTTCCGGCGGCCCATGACCACCACGCCGCGGCGCTGCAGGAGCGTGGCGATGACGAAGTCCGCCACGCGCTCGGGCGGCACCGGCGGCGAGCCCATCTTCGTCCACAGCTCGCCGTAGGGCCGCTCGGCCTCGGTGTCCGCCGGGGCCGGGCAGATGTACGAGAGGCGGACGTCGCGTCCCTCGAGCGGCAGCTCCCGGTTCATCGCCTCGCAGAACCCGGCGACGCCCGCCCGGGAGGCCACGTCCACAGAGTGGTACGGCAGGGCGACGCGTCCGTCGCCGAAGCCGCCGAGGACGCCGATGGTGCCGCCGTCCCTGACCGCCGGCAGGAAGGCCTGCACGGCGAGGACCGTGCCGGCCAGGTTCACGCCGAGCACGGTCTCGATCTCGGCGGCGCTGTGTGCGGCGAGGTCCTTGCGCACGTCGAGACCGGTCGCGACGACGAGCGTGTCGACCGGCTCCAGCCGCCCGGCCGCGGCAGCCAGTGACCCGGGCGACGTGACGTCGGCGGTGATGGCGCCGTCCCGGAGCGGCCCGTCGAGGCCTGCCGCGTCGCGCGCGAGGGCCACCACCTCGGCGCCCTCGCGCGTGAGCGCGTGCGCGACGGCGGCGCCCAGGCCGCCGCTCGCGCCGAGCACGGCCACGCGCTTGCCTGCATAGCTGCGGCCGGTGGTGACTTTGGGGCGGCGGAACTTCGCGACCGCCGCCGCCCCCAGGATGGCCCCGCCGATCCAGAACATCGCCTCGCCGGAGGCGGCGATCACCGTGGCCGCGACCACGCGCTGCGCCGCCGGCAGGGGGAAGAAGGGGGTCGCCGTGATCGCGGTCACCCACATGGGGAACGACGCGATGATCAGCGCCCAGGCGAAGATCCTGACGGGCCGGCTGATCTTCACGGGCCCGCCGCCACCCGGGCGCCGCCGGCCGCCAGGCCTCCGCGGCGCTTCGCGCGCCCGACACGACCGCTGAGCGAACCCTGCCGCTGCATGATCCCCCTCGCCGGGTGAGGGTGGCCCCTTCTCCGTGTCCATTCTACGCGTGCGCCTTCGCACGGGCGAGGCCGCCGGCGGCACGCGTGCCGGCCGCAGGGGCACGTGAGCGGACGCGCGAGGCGGCCGGGACGCCGTGCCGGGTCTCGCCCCCCGCCCGCCCGAGTTGACGTCCGCCGTCACAGTTGATACGTTTTCTCACCTAAGATGAGACTGTCTCTCATCCGGAAGGTGGAGACCCTCCAGTGACCGACCCGCCGCCCGTGCAGGACATCGCCGTCGTCTTCCGTGAGAAGGGCATCCCCTTCACGCGGCAGCGCCGCCTGGTCTGGGACTTCTTCGCCGGGGCCGACCGCGCCGCCACGATCACCGATGCGGCGGAGGCGCTGCGCCCCTCGGGCGTGGGGCAGGCCACGGTGTACCGCACCGTCACCCTGCTGAACGACCTCGGCCTGCTCGCCCGCGTGCAGGACCGGCGCGGCGACATCTGCTACACTGCGCCGCCCATCGGGCACAGCCACCCGCTG
>CAIXSE010000793.1 GCA_903921965.1 uncultured Thermoleophilia bacterium
GATCGGCTACATCTTCCACCGCCAGTTCAACCTCGCCGGCGCCGACCTCGCGCCCGCCTTCTGGCTCATGTACAACGACCCGTCGAAGCAGCTGTCGGACGTGCCCGGACTGGTCGCCGACCCCGAGGTCCAGAAGCTCACCGAGGAGATGCGCATCAGCTTCCAGCTGATCCTCCAGGGCCGCAGCACCGACGACATCGAGCTGCAGGACCGCATCCTCGACGCGATCCTCGAGGAGGTCGGCGGCTGGAAGGTCGAGCGTTTCTGCGAGCAGGACATGGCCGAGTTCACCAACGTGTACCTGCAGCGGCTCGGCCACAAGCACATCAACTTCGTGTGGGCCGGCGGCTACATCGGCAGCTGGATGCAGTTCGGCACGCCCGACTGGGTCAAGGAGTACATCCCCGTGGCCAAGGCCGGCCTCGAGCGCGACGCCGAGGACGGCCTGCTGGTGCAGTGCGGCGGCGACGCGATGATGGGCTCCGGCTCGGGCATCCCGCTCGGCGGTGCTACCGGCCTCGAGCAGTTCGTGAGCTACGACCCCGACGACCACGAGTCCACCGTCGCCGGCATCAGGCACATGGAGGACGCCGTGAAGGACGCGGCCTCCATCAAGTATCCGCCGGGCAAGGAGTTCATCTACCTGCAGATCGGCTGGACCGACGAGCAGATCTGGAACGCGCTGGCCCACGCGAGGCAGCCGCAGGTGTACCGCTACCAGACGAAGATCAAGGCCGCCTTCGATCCCAACGACACCGGCGACCGCATGTACCCGACGCTGCCGCTGGACTGGGAGGCCGGCAGCTGATCGAGACCCCGTCATCCCCCTGACGGCGCACGGGGCGGCCCTGAGGAGATCTCTCCCGGGGCCGCCCCGACTCCATGCTCAGCCCATGACGGCGCTTGCGCGAAAGCCCAGCTCGCGCGCGGCGAGGCTCACGAGTCGCCGGATCACCGAAACCCGCGTGAACGCGCGGTGACCGGCCGCGAGCCGCATCGAGTACCCGTCGAGCAGCAGGCAGTACCGTTCGGCGAAGTCGTCGGGGTCGACCGGCGAGAACTCGCGCCTCCGGATGCCGTAGGCGACGATGTCGGCGAGGTCGAAGAGCCACGCGCGCTCGAGCTCCTCCTCGACGGCGACGATGTCACCGTTGCCGAGGGAGCGCTCCCAGACCTCGAGCCACAGGGCCCAGTTCGGGTCACCCGGGCCCTCGGGAGTGTAGATCTCCACGAAGCGCACAAGACGACTGGGGGCATCATCCAGGGTCGCGAGCTCGGTGCGCCTGCGCTCGCCGAGCTCCTCCTCGGTCCAGCGCAGGGTCTCAGCGAGGATGTCCTCCCCGCTCATTCCATCTCGGTGGGGATGCGCGGTTCCATGTACAACCCCGGCGAGGTACGCGATTCGGAGGACCTGGGCCTCAAGGTGGTCCAGGCGCACGAGATGCGGGCCCTCGGCTTCGAGGAGGTCACCCGCGTCGTCAAGGAGCGTGTCGGGGACGCGCTCGCCTTCTTCTCGTTCGACGTCGACTTCGGGGACCCGGCGTTCGCCCCGGGTACGGGGACGCCGGAGCTCGAGGGCTTCACGAGTCACGAGGCGCTCTCGCTCGTGCGAAGCCTCGCAGGTCTGGACTTCGTTGCCTTCGACGTCGTGGAGGTCCTGCCGGCCTATGACCCGACACAGACCACAGCACACCTGGCCGCTCAGGTGGCGTGCGAGTTCGCGTCGTTCGTCGCAGTCCACAGACGGGCCGGCTCGCCCTGTCTCGCCGGCCTGTGCGCGCGCGAGCGCGATGGAGGCACGTCGACCTGAGGGTCGGGCTGGTGTGGCGAGTGCGTCGCGGCGCGGCGGCACCGCCTGGGCCGCACCCTCGCCGCCTCGTCAGCCGACCCGCTCGGTGAGCTCGACGGCGATGCCCCAAGGACCGCGGACGTGGCGGAGCAGGTACGGGTCCGTGTACCGCCCGATCTCGCGGACCAGCTCGGCGCCGTGGGCGCGCAGGCCGGCGACGACGGCCTCGAGGTCGTCCACGGCGAACGAGAGGTGCCGGATGCCCAGGGCGTTGGCCGGCGCCTCCGCGTCACCGCCTTCCGCCGGCGGGGCAGGCGCCTTCCGGTGGGTCCTCTCGATCGGCAGGTGTGGAAAGTGCCCACGACAGCCGTGACCCGGGCCCCGCCAGACCTAGCTTGCGCCGCATGCTGCGGCGGTGGGCGGTGACCGTGGCCGGAGCGAGGAAGAGGGCGTCGGCGATCTCCTTGGAGGTCTTGCCGGCTCTGATGAGCGCGGCGATCTCGCTCTCCCGCCGGGTGAACGCCGGATACCTGAAGTAGCCGCTCGCCCCCTCCGGGAGGACGTCCGAGGTCACGTTCTCGAGCGTCTGCCGGAGGCCGGCAAGACGTATCGCCTGCGGCTGCGGCGAGAGAGAGCGCTGTACGTCATCGAGTACCGGCAGGACGAGCTCCTGGATGTTCGCGACCAGCCGGGCCTCGAGGTCACGCCTGTCCCGGTCGCGTTGCTCGAGGATGACCCGCAGAGCCGTGTTCGTGTCGGCAAGGCTTGCCGACTGTGCCCTGAGCTCGGCCTCGGAGGCCTCCAGCTGCTCGCGGAGCCGCTGCGACTCGGTGATGTCGGCGCCGACGAGGAAGACGGTCACGCCTTCGCCGGTGTGGCACGGCGCCAGCGACACGAGCAGGTGCCGGCGGCCCTCGAGATCGGCGATCTCGAGGTTGGGCCGGTCGGCAGGCAGCGCGCCGCTGAGCGCGAGCCGTAGTTGCGCAGCGTCGCCGGGCGACAGCAGCGATGCGACGTCTACCGCGCCCAGGTCGCTTGCCGCCAGGCCGAACCACTCCAGGCCGGGCGCGTTCGCGTCGAGGACGACGCCGGCGGGATCGACGCGGAGCGCCGGTTCGCGGGCCTCCCGGAAGAGCGCCTCGTAGAGGTTGCGTGAGGCCAGGAGCGCATCGAGGGTCTGACGCTCGAGGGTGACGTCGCGGACCATGCCGATGAGGCGGATCGCGGTGCCGGCATCGTCGTGCAGGATGACGGCCCTCTCGTCGAGGACGGCCCAGGTGCCGTCTCCGCGCCGCAGCCGGTACTCCGCCTGCCAGTGGTCTCCCTGCGGCCACACGGCGTTCCAGGACTCGAACACCCTGTCGCGGTCGTCGGGGTGGTAGAGAGCGGTGACCCCTGCATCGTCTGCGGGGAGCTGGTCGAACGGCATGCACAGGATGGCCGCGAACTGACGGGAGTACTCGTACCGGTCGAGAAACGGGTTCCAGACGTAGTAGGCGTCGGCCGCGGTGTCGATCAGCACGCGCAGGAGCGCGAGTGCTTCCTGAGGTCCGCTGAGCAGCTCCTCGAACAGGTCAGGTCGCTCGCCTCTCAGCTCCATGCGTCCTCCCGGGTCCGCAGCGCATAGTGGTAGAACACTACCACTAATAGTACCTGTTTCTGCCTCCTTGTCCTCAGCGATCGTCGTTCTACGCTTGGCCCGTTGGTCCGCGTGGACGAACGGTGCGCTCCTCGAGGTGCGCGCGTGGAGCCACCGACGAGAGGGGAGGGAGCGGCTGTGGGCTACGTGTGGAGTCCGGAGCAGATCGAAGCCTACGAGGGCTACTACCGCGAGGTCGTGTACCACTTCAGCGGCCTCAGCGTCGGTTTCACGACGACGCCGGAGTTCGTGCGGGAGGTCCTGCCTCCCTGCCTTGAGCCTCCGGCGGAGCCCAGGGGGGTCGTCGCCCTGTCGTTCGGGCGGGAGGAGTGGAACGGCGTGCCCACGGTGGCAGAGGAAGAGAACGTGGGCGGCGTCTGGCTCTGGGCGAAGCGCGACGGCGTGGAGGGTCTGTACTCCCTCACGGTCGTCGTCAGCGGCGACATGAACGTCACCACCGGCCGGGAGTCGTGGGGCATGCCGAAGAAGCGCGGGGAGTCGGCCTTTCTCCACGATGGAGAGCAGCTCTACGGCTACACCGAACGCAGAGGCACCCGGCTGATCGAGGTCGCCGCCACGCTCGGGACCGAGCTCGAACCCTTTGCCGAGGAGTGCCCGCTGTTCGAGCTCAAGGGGTGGATCGCGCCCGATGGGGACGGCCTCCAGGACGATCCGAGCCTGGTCGTCTTCGACACCCGGACGTCGTACAAGCGCGCGCGCTGTATGGAGGCGGCCCTGCGGCTCACCGGCACACTCGAGGATCCGGTCGGGGACATCCCCCTGGTCAGCGTGGACGAAGGTCTGTTCTACGCCGGCGTCGAGACGTACCGCTTCAGAGAACGTGTCGTCCTGCCCGACCGCGACGCCTACCGGCCGTACATCTATGGCCGCCAGTACGACGACTGGACGGCTCGCATCAGGGCTACGCCCGACGTCTTGGCAGCGCCGAAGCCCGCGGGAGTCGGGTCATGACCGCCACGGTGTCCGACGGTGTGGGACTGTCGGAACAGGTCCACCTGAAAGGCAACCTGCGCACGTGGCAGATCGTCTTCCTGGGGCTCGGCTACATGGCGCCCATGGCCATCTGGGACCCCTTCGGCCTCGCCTCAGGCAAGGCCGGTGGGCACGTGACGGCGGCGTACGCCTTCACGCTCTTCGCCGTGCTTCTGACGGCGTTCAGCTACCGCAGCCTGTCGAAGGCGTATCCGTTCGCCGGCTCCGGCTACACGTACGTCCAGCAGACGACCGTCCCGACCTACGGATTCCTCGTGGGCTGGATCTCGCTGCTGGACTACTTCATGGCCGTGATCCTGTCGGCCATCTACGTCGCCTACTACATCTGGGAGTGGTACCCGTCGGTGCCGCTGTGGGTCATCGTTCTGGCATTCGTGGCGATCATCACGACGATCAACATCCTGGGTGTGGTGGTGGCCCTGGGGGTCGACGTGCTCTTCGTGATCGCCCAGTTCGTCGTCGTCATCGCCACGATCGCGCTGGTGCTGGTGCAGATCCACCGGCACGGCGTCGAGTGGACGGCTTTTCCGGTCTACGGCGCCAACATGCCGTGGCACGGGGTCCTGACGGCCTCGGTGTTCGTCGTGTACTCGTTCCTCGGGTTCGATGCCGTGACGACGCTGTCGGAAGAGGCCAGGGACGCGCGCCGCACGATCCCGCGTGCCGTGATGTGGGTCGCGGGCATCGCCGGCGCGCTCTATCTCGTGGGCACGTTCATCATGGGCACGCTGTATCCCGACGTCTCCATCTTCGACGCGCCCGAGTACCCCATTCCCGAGATCTACATCAAGCTCGCCGGCATGACGTTCTACACGGGCGCCACCGTCGTCGCACTGCTGGCGACGGTCGCGGGCTGCATGTCGTGCCAGCTCGCCACCTCGCGCCTGCTGTACGCGATGGGGCGCGACGGGGCGCTTCCCAGGAAGTTCTTCGGCTACCTCCACCCGCGCTTCCACACGCCGGTCTTCAACATGCTGCTCATCGCGGGCATCATCGCTTTCGGGGCGATCGTCCTGAAGCTGGAGAGCGCCGCCTACCTCGTCGGCTTCGGCGCGTGGGGCACCTTCCTCTCCGTCAACGTCGCCTCGGTCGCCTACTTCGTCCGCAACCCGGAGCGGCGGTCTGTCAGGGACGTCGTCCTCCTGGTCGTCATCCCGAGCATCGCCTTCGCGGCGATCACCTACATCGTCATCGGCGGGCTGGCCACGAGCGCCTGGATCTTCGGCGGGACCTGGCTGGCCGTCGGGTTCGTCTACTTCCGCCTCCTGCCGAAGCGGCTGCGCTCGAAGCCCATGTTCGACGAGCTCTGATCGGCCGCGGGGAGACCGGCCGGCACCGCCGTCCGGCTTTCGTGAGCATCCCGTGTTCCTCCGACCAGTCCGACCAAGGAGTGTCGCGCCATGCCCGGATACGTGAAGACGCCAGAAGAATGTGACCGCATCGAGCGGATGCTGACCGAGATGTGTTTCACCTGCGACGAGCTCGGCATCGAGTTCGTGACGACCTGGGAGTTCGCGCGCTGGGTCATGCCGCCGTGCATCGAGCCCGTCGGCGACGAAGCACGGAACACAGCCGACGCCGTCGTGACGATCACCAACTACGAGAGTGCCCACTGTGGGACCTTCGACGCCGCCATCGTGACTCTCAAAGCCAGGTACGAGGACGTCACCGACGGCTACTGGATGCTGACCGAGATCGTGAGCCCTGAGCTGCCTGTGGCGATCGGCCGTGAGATGTGGGGCGAGGTCAAGAAGAACGGCAACGGCCGCTTCTTCCGTGACGGCACGCACTACTACGGCTACGGCGAGCGCATGGGCATCAAGTTCGTGGAGGTCGAGGCGGAGATCACCGGCGAGGACCAGGGTCCGAGCCGCGTGGAGGCTCACGGCTTCGACGTGAAGTGGTTCCCGCACAGCAGCGCCGTCGGGCTGCAGTACCCGCCGCTGCTCAACATCTGGGACACGGTCGTCGACTACACGTCGTACCGGGAGGGCACCGGTACGCTGAAGTGGGGCCACTCGAAGTGGGACCCCACCGACACCATCCCGATCGTCTCCGTCGGTACGGCCTACCAGGCCAGCTACGAGGGTCTGTGGCCTCTCGGCCGGCAGATCGAGCTCGAAGACCCAGACAACGTCTACCGCCAGTACATGTGGGGCCAGCACTACGACGACCCGACGTTCTACGTGGTCGGCAAGCGCTACCAGGGCCGCTTCGAGCTCAACCCCGACCCCGATGCCGTTCCCGTGGCCGGGAAGAGGAGAGAAGGGTGACGATCATCACCCGCACGGGCGACGGCAGAACGGACAGCGGCGTCGTCACGGGCGTTCCCAACCTGGCCGGGGGACTCGCCGCGAAAGCGCGCATCAGTACGCTTCTCGACCTGAGCATCGACAGCGTCGAGTCTCACCGCCGCAGGACTGAGGCCCCCGTGGCCGTCACGTCGTAGCCGCCGAGGCGCGTCTTGCACCAGAAGAGCGGGGCGGCCCCCTGTCCCCGACGGGCCGCCCCGCTCCACCTTCCGGGTGCCGCGCCGGCGACGGCGCGTCCCCGTGTCAGTCGTCGAGCTCCAGGATGTGGTTCTCGAGGATCTGGCTCTTGTAGTCCCACGGGCCGTTGATGGCCTCGAGCTTGAGGTACCACTCGGCCGTCTTCACGAGGACCTCGGCGTTGATGACGCCGCAGATCTGCCCGGCGATGACGTTCACGCCGAAGCGCGCAGCCTCGTCGCGCACGAGGTTGAAGACGCGGTGGATCGGCGTGTCCAGCGGGTTGCTGATCTCGATCGACACCTCGACGACCTTCTTGCCGGTGCGGCGGTGCGTCTGCGGCAGGCCGATCGTGCCCTGGATGTTCGTGAACCCGCCGGTGGTGTTGCGGATGCAGCGCGCCAGGTGCCTGGCGATCTCGAGGTCGTCGGTGTCGAGCACGACGTTGAAGTAGGCGTCGTGCTGCTCGAGCGCGCCGACGATGGTCGCGCCGGCGGTCGGGTGC
>CAIXSE010000794.1 GCA_903921965.1 uncultured Thermoleophilia bacterium
GCGCGCGGCGGCCGAGCCGGACGGCGGCGGGGACGGCGGCGGGGACGGCGGCGGGGACGGCGGCGGGGACGCGCCGGCCGGGCCTCCCCAGCGCGCGAGCGGATGACCCTCGCCGTCGCCGCACCGCTGCTCTGCCTCTTCGCCCTCGTCCTGGCCGCCGTGGAGATCGAGATCGAGGGACCGTACGGCTGGGCCGAGAAGCTGCCCACGCCCTACCGCGTCAGCGGCCCGCTCGCCCGCGCCTTCGGCACCGCCCTCGGCGGCAAGCCGCTGACCGGCTACAACCTGCTGATGTTCACGGCCACGCTGGTCGCCTTCCAGCTGCCGTTCGCGTTCGGCACGCACTGGTCGGCGGTGGCCGAGCTCCGCGTCCTCGCCGCCTGGGTCGCGTGGAGCGCCCTCTGGGACTTCCTGTGGTTCCTCCTCAACCCGGCGTACGGCTGGCGCCACTTCCGCCCGGGCTCCGTGTGGTGGCACACGCGCTGGCGCTGGCGCCTGCCGCTCGACTACTCGCTGGCCGCCGGCGCCTCGCTGGCGCTCGCCCTCCTCGCCCAGGCGCTCGTGTGGGGCGGCGCGGACGCCGGCGGGACGCCGGGGCCGCTCGCCGCGCAGGCGCTGCTGCTGGCCTGCTTCGTCGTCTGGGCCGCGATCGTCGGCCTGGCCGCGCCGCTGTACGTGCGCCTGCACCGCTTCACGCACGCGGCCGGGTTCGACGAGCGGCACCGCGTGGCCATCACGCCGCCGCCGCAGGAGACCGCCCCGGCGGCGGAGCCCGCCTTCGACGACGAGCCGCTGCCCTGGGAGGAGTGACGCGGCGGCCGCAGGCCGGGGAGACGGCGGCCGCTCGGCCTGGTCCCACACTGTGAGACCGGGACGCGCCGTCCTCGTCTGAGGGGCGGACGGCGCGTACACTGTGGCGGCCTCGACTGAGGCTTCGAGGGGGAGGCGGCCGGTGTCACGCAGAGGGTGGGTCCTGTTCGTCGCGCTGTGCCTCATCTGGGGCATGCCGTACCTCATGGTGCGGGTGGCCGTGCGCGAGCTGGACCCGTGGACGCTCGTCTTCTTCCGCACCCTGCTCGCCGCCGCGACGCTGACACCGTTCGCGGTCCGGCACGGGAGCCTGCGCGACGTCCTCAGGCACTGGCCGTGGATCCTGGCCTTCACGCTGCTCGAGATGTCGCTGCCCTGGCTGCTCATCGCGACGGCGGAGCAGCGGCTCACGAGCTCGCTGGCGGGGCTGCTGATCGGGGCCATGCCGCTGATCGGCGTGGGGCTGTACCGCCTCACCGGCGAGCACTACACGTTCGACGTGCGTCACGTGACCGGCCTCGCCTGCGGCGTGGCCGGCGTCGTGGCGCTGGTCGGCATCAACGTGGGCAACGGCGACGCGGCCGGCGTCGTGATGCTGCTCGTCGTCGACCTCTGCTGGGCCGTGGCTCCCCTGATCGTGGTCAAGCGCCTCGGCGGGCTCGCGAGCGTGAGCGTGGCCATGGTCGCGCTGTGGGTCAACACCCTGGCCTTCGCCCCCATGGCGGCGACGCGCTGGCCGGCCTCGGTGTCGGCGCAGACGGTCGTCGCCGTCGTCATCCTCGCCGTGCTGTGCACGGCGCTCGCCATGGTGGTGTACATGGGCCTGCTGCGCGAGGTCGGGCCGTCGCGGAGCGCCATCATCACCTACGTGAACCCGTTGGTGGCCGTGCTCCTCGGGATGCTCGTCCTCGACGAGCCGCTCACCCTGGGCATCGCCATCGCCACGCCGCTGATCCTGATCGGGTCCGTGCTGGCGACGGCCCCGTCGATGGAGCTGGCGGAGGGCGACGGGGCGCAGGTGGGCGATGTGAGCGAAGCGCGCGACGCGGCCGCCGCGGGCGACAGGGCGGAGCAGGGGGCCGGCGGCGCAGGGGGAGGACTCTAGAACGATTGGCCGGCCCCGGCCGCGAGGACCCGGCTCCCTCCCCGGTCAGCGCAGCCAGAAGTGGACGATCACGCCGAGCGCCCACACCGACCCGGCCAGGCAGATCATCGTGAACTCCACGAGGATGCCGAGGCCGGTCGCCTTGAGCGCCTCGCCGCTGGCCCTGAGCGCCGCCTTCACGTCGCGGCGCCTGACGAGCTCGCTCAGGAGCAGCCCCGCGGCGAAGCCCACGAAGATGCCCACGACCGGGATGAAGTACATGCCGATGAGGGCGCCGATCACGGCGACGAGGATCGAGCGCCCCGGCACCTCGTGCTGCTTGAGCTTGCGGCCGGTGAGCACGGCGCTCGCCGACCAGCCCACCGTGCAGAGCAGCGCGCCGACGACCCCGGCCGTCCAGCTCGCGGCCGACCCGAGGACCCACGCCCAGGCGATGAGCGTGACGATGGCGATCGGGCTGCCGGGGAGCGCCGGGTAGACGGTGCCGACGGCGGCGACCACCAGGAGGATGCCGGCGACGACGGTGACGACGATGTCGAGGTCCATGGGTCCATCCTGCCACGAGAGCGCCGGGCGGGCACCCGCGGAGCCGCGGCCGGCACGGTGATAGGCTGCCCGCGGGCGACAAAGGAGCAGGCCATGGCCTTCGAGACCGCGTTCAGCATGGACACTTCGAACATCAAGTACGGCGCCGGCGTGACCGCCGAGGTCGGCTGGGACATGCGGCGCCTCGGCGGCACGCGGGTGATGGTCGTGACCGACCCGCGCATGGCGCAGAGCCGGCCGGTCGAGGTCGCGCTCGCGGCGCTGCGCGAGAAGGGCATCGAGGCCGTCCTCTACGACCGCGCCCGCGTCGAGCCCACCGACGTGTCGTTCAAGGAGGCGATCGCCTTCGCCCGGGACGGCGGCTTCGACGGGTACGTCGCCGTCGGCGGCGGCTCGGTGATGGACACCGCCAAGGCCGCCGACCTCTACGCCACCTACCCCGAAGACTTCATGACGTTCGTGAACGCGCCGCTCGGCGAGGGGCGGCCGGTGCCGGGGCGCGTGGCCCCTCTCGTCTGCGTCCCCACGACGGCCGGCACCGGCAGCGAGTGCTCCGGCATCGCCATCTTCGACTTCGAGGAGCTGCGCGCCAAGACGGGGATCCGCCAGCGCGCCATCCGCCCGGACATCGCCGTCGTCGACCCCCTGAACACGCGCACGATGCCGCCCATGGTGGCGGCCTGCAGCGGGCTGGACGTCTTCTGCCACGCGCTCGAGTCGCTGACCGCGCTGCCGTACACGCGCCGGCCGGCGCCGGAGGACCCCGACCACCGGCCGGCCTACCAGGGCTCCAACCCCATCAGCGACATCTGGGCGGCGAAGGCCGCGCAGATGGGCGCCCGGAACCTGTTGCGCGTGCTCGAGGACCCCTCCGACGAGGAGGCCGCCGGGCAGATGCTGCTGGCCGCCACCTTCGCCGGCATCGGCTTCGCCACCGCCGGCGTGCACCTGGCGCACGCGATGTCGTACCCGGTGTCGGGCATGGTGCGGGAGTACGTGGCCGAGGGCTACCCGGGAGACCACCCGCTCGTCCCGCACGGCCTCTCCGTGGCGCTCAACGCGCCGGCCGTGTTCCGCTTCACCGGTCCGGCGGCACCCGAGCGGCACCGCCACGCCGCCGAGCTCATCGGCCTCGACCCCTCCGGCGTGCCCGACGACGAGGTCGGCGACCTGCTCGCCGGCGGCATCACCGCGGTGATGAAGCAGGCCGGCCTGCCCAACGGACTCTCGGCCGTCGGCTACGGCCCCGACGACCTCGACGACCTCGTGGCCGGCACGCTCCCGCAGAAGACGGTGACCATCCTGTCGCCGCGACCGGCGAGCCCCGAGGACCTCCGGCGCCTCTTCGAGGAGTCGCTCACACTCTGGTGAGGGCGGCGCGCCGCCACCTGAGCCGCGTCCGCACCGGCACGCCCGCGGAGAGCGAGGGCTCGGCGCTCGACAGCTCGAGGACGCCGCCCTCGAGGCGCACCGCGCGCCGCTGGGCCTGCCCCACCCATCCGGGATACAGCGAGGTGCGCACGAGGTGCGTCACGAGACGCCGGTCCTCGTCCACCTCGAACGACCCGGCGTAGGCGAAGTAGGTGCGCGCCTCGGCCGCGAAGTCCTCCGCCGTGCGGCCGTAGGGATCGTCCCCGCCGGCCTCCGCGGCCGTATGCCCGCGCTGCATGATCTGCACGGACATGAAGCCGTCGGCGCTGTACAGGATCAGGCCGGCGGCGTCCTCGCCCATGGGGTACCGTCCCGGCGAGCCGTCCTCCGGCTGCTCCACCAGCTCGATCAGCTCCCAGGCGCCGATGAGGCGCTCGCGCAGAGTCCCGGTCATCGTGTCCTCCCGTCGCGCTCCGGGCCCGAGGATACAGCTTCAGGGCGCCGGGAGCGGACGCGACCGGCCGTGAAACGGCGGCCGGGCCGCTCCGCGCCGCGGCGAGATCGTCGCGCTCGGCGCCGGCGAACGCCTGTTCGGCTCCGGCGCCGTACCCGCCTCGCTCGAGCTCCGCGAGACGAGGACGACACCGGCCGGCGTCGCGTACAGCGCGTACCGGCCGGCCGGCGGGCTGAAGACCGGCTCGTTCGCCGGCCGACGCCCGGCCACGACCGCGGCGTCCGGCGCGACCGCACCGGACGCCCACCACTCAGGCCGGCGGCATGCCGTCGTACTCGACGGCCAGCTCCGGCCTGCCGGCGAAGCGGAGGCTCGCGTTCATGTGGTCCCGCTCGTCCAGCCCCACCCTGCGGAAGACGTCGGCCCACGAGGCGAAGTCGCCGTACGCCCGCACGACGGAGCTGGTGACGGGCTGCTCCTCCCACTGCGGGTGGTCGGCGACGAGCTGGGCGTACGTGTGCTCGGCGTGGTCCTCGAACTCCGCGTTGAGCAAGAAGGCGCGGCGCAGGCCGAGCCGCGCCGCGGTCCAGCTCATGGCCGCGTAGGACTCCACCATCAGCGTCGGCAGCGGCTCGGTCTGGTACAGCGGCCTGCGTTCGGTGTCGTCCCTGAGCTTCTCGCTCACCACCTTCAGGTGCCACTCCTCGTTCTCGGCCGCGCGGCGGGCCCACTCCATAACGGCGTGCGCCCCTGCGTGGTCGCCGTGCGCGAGCGCGTGCTGCGCGAGACGCTCCCAGGCGCGGTACGGCACAGGTGCGAGCGCCTCGACCAGCTTCACCTTGGAGAGCGACGTGCGCGTGCCGGCGAGCAGGTCCATGGACCTGAAGAACGTCCTGGCGAGACCCGAGTACTCGTACCTCGGCCTCGCCTGCGTCGCCTGCTGCTCCTTCGCCAAATCGACCGCCGGCCGATCCACCGCGCACCTCCCCTGTCCGCGTCCGCCCCTTCCGGGCTTCCCGGCTACGTGCCCGCAAGCGGCGACGGGGGAACCGTTGCGGCCTGCGACGCGCGACCGCACGCGGGAGAGGCGAGCGATAGACTGGCGGCGCCGGGAGGCGCACGGGGCGCCGCCCGACGGACCGGGAGGGTGTGTGATGAAGGTCAGGGGCGACGCCCTGGAGCTGGCGTTCCGCATCGTGCTGAGCTGTCCGTGCGCGGTGACGCACGA
>CAIXSE010000795.1 GCA_903921965.1 uncultured Thermoleophilia bacterium
CGCGGAGACGAGCGTCTAGGGTTTGCCTGCGACCTGCGGCGGCTGGTACAGTGCCCCTTCACGTTGCCACAAGGCAGCTTGTCACCCCTGCTCCAGCACACAGGCTGGGGCCGCGCAGACCACAGGAGGTGATCGCGATCAACAAGTATGAGCTCATGCTCATCGTGAACCCGAACGCGGACGAGGAGCGCCAGAAAGAGATCGTGGAGCGGCTTCGCACCACCGTCGACAAAGGCACGGGCCAGGTGGCCGGCATCGATGAGTGGGGCAAGAAGAAGCTCGCTTACGAGATCAAGAAGGAACCTGAGGGCGTCTACTCCGTCATCACGTTCACGGCCACTCCCGAGACTCTCGCCGAGGTCGAGCGTGTCCTGGGCATCACCGACGAGGTCTTGCGGTTCAAGACCATCCGGCTGAAGTCCTAGCCGTCGTTCTCAGCGAAGGGAGCCCCCGTGGCCGGGTCCATCAACAGCGTCATCGTCATCGGCAACCTCACGCGCGACCCCGAGCTCAAGGCCACACCCAGCGGCATGAGTGTGTGCAGCCTGCGCATCGCGGTCAACGACTCGGTCAAAGACCCGGGCACCGGTGAGTTCGTCGAGAAGCCGAACTACTTCACCGTCGACGTCTTCGGCCGTCAGGCCGACACCTGCGCCCAGTACCTCACCAAGGGCAGGCAGGTGGCCGTGTCGGGCAGGCTTCGCTGGCGCCAGTGGGAGACGCAGGACGGCCAGAAGCGTGAAGCCGTGAGCATCGCCGCCGACAGGGTCCAGTTCATCGGCCCGCGCGAGGGCGGCGGCCAGGGCGGCGACTGGAACGGTGCTCCGCGCCAGCAGCGCCAGGGCGCCGGCACCACCTTCAACGACACCGGCCTGGGCGGCCCGCCCGCGTCCGACTTCGCGGACGACGACGACATCCCCTTCTGAGCCTCGGAGTCCACACGAGCACGGCGCCGGAGTGCGCCACGAGGAGAAGAATCCACGCATGCCCGTTTCACCAAGCAAGCCCCGGCGTGAGAAGCCGAAGGCCGGCGCCGCCGGTCTCACCCGCCGCCGGTACTGTCACTTCTGTCAGGAGCACATCGACGAGGTCGACTTCAAGGACCTCGCGTCCCTGCGTCGCGTCGTGTCGGAGCGCGGCAAGATCCGCTCCAGCCGGGTCACCGGCACGTGCCGCCGCCACCAGCAGCAGGTCACCGTGGCGGTCAAGCGCGCCCGCGAGATGGCACTCCTGCCCAACGTCAACAGCTGAGGAGGGCTGAATGGAGGTCATCCTGCTCCAGGACGTCGAGAACCTCGGCGACAAAGGCTCCCTCGCCAACGTCGCCAAAGGCTACGCGCGCAACTACCTGATCCCGCGCAAGCTGGCCGAGCCGGCCACGCCCGGCAAGATCGCCGAGTTCCGCCGGCGCGAAGAAGAGCGCAAGGCACGCGAGGCCCGCATGGCCGCGCAGGCCGAGGAGTTCACGGCCACGCTCAACCGCACCGTCATAACGCTCGGCGCCAAGGCCGGCGAAGGCGGGCACCTGTTCGGCTCCATCACGTCGGCCGACATCGCCGACGCCATCAAGGACGCCCGCGGCTTCACCATCGACAAGCGCAAGGTGCTGCTCGAGGAGCCCATCAAGGAGCTCGGCACCTTCATGGTAGACGTGGAGCTCGCCGAGGGCTTCGTGGCCTCGGTCAAGACCATCGTCATCCCCGAGTAAGGGCTCGTCCCGCTCGAGCGTTCGCCCGGCGGCGCCGGCGGCTTCGGCCGCCGGCGCCGCCGCCGTTTCGGGCCTCGAACCGCAAGCCGTCCGCGCCGTCCTGCCGTCCTCCGGAGCAACTATCATCGGGGTGAGCGAGCGAGTAGACTGCGAGACCCGGCAACCCCCCGAGCGCGAGCGGAGCACCCATGGCCGTCCAGCCCATAGAACCGGCGATGAACCGGCTCCCGCCCCACAACCAGGAGGCGGAGCAGTCGGTCCTCGGTGCCATGCTCGTCAATCCCAACGCCATCCTGGCGGTGCTCGAGGTGCTGGTCGCCGAAGACTTCTACCGCGACTCCCACCGCCTGATCTTCCGCGCCATGGCCGAGCTCAACAAGCGCGCGCAGGAGGTCGACGTCATCACGCTGGCGGCGCAGCTCGAGCGCGAGGGCACGCTCGAGCGGGCCGGCGGGCGCGAGTTCGTCCACACCCTGGCC
>CAIXSE010000796.1 GCA_903921965.1 uncultured Thermoleophilia bacterium
GCCCGGGTCCTTCGCCAGCGCGACCTTCATCACGTCGTCGAGCAGCGGCGGCAGCTGGCTGTTCAAGGTGCACACGGCCGGCACCGGCGCCGTGATGTGTTTGACCAGCACCGTCGCGAGCGTGTCGCCCTCGTAGGGCACGCGGCCCGTCAGCATCTCGAAGAGCATCACGCCGAGCGAGTAGATGTCGGTGCGGCCGTCGATGCCGCTGCCCTGCGCCTGCTCCGGCGACATGTAGTAGGCGGAACCCATCACCGTGCCGGTGGCCGTGTGCTGGGTGACGCCGACCATCTTGGCGATGCCGTAGTCGGTGAGCACCGGCTCGCCCTGCGGCGTGAGCAGCACGTTGGCCGGCTTGATGTCGCGGTGGATCATCCCCTGCCCGTGCGCGTAGTCGACGGCGGAGCACAGCGGCTCGAAGATCCGCGCCACCTCGGCCGTCGGCATGCGCCGGCCCTGCACGGCGAAGCCGTTGAGCTGGGCCGCCAGCGTCGGGCCGTCGACGTACTCCATGACCATGAAGTACTGGTCGTTCTGCACGTCGAAGTCGAGGACGCGCACGATGTTGGGGTGCCGCAGGTTGGCGACCGCCTGCGCCTCGTGACGGAAGCGGGCGAGCATGTCCTGGTCGGTCGCCATGTGCGGGTGCAGCACCTTGATGGCGACCGTCTGGCCGAGCCCGGGGTGCTCGGCCTTGTACACCGTCGCCATGCCGCCCTTGCCGACGAGGGCGGTGATGCGGTACCGCCCGAGCGAACGTCCGACCAGGGCCTCGGCGCTGTCCATCAGAGGATGTCCTTTCGCTTCTGGAGCACCAGGATGATGCCGAAGATGCCGGCGGCGATCACGATCATCCACGTCCAGTGAAGGTACACGTTCACGTCCCAGATGTCGCCGTAGGCCTTCTTGACGCTGTTCAGGGCGGCCACCTTCTCGCCCATCGTCTTCATCCCCTTGATGCCGGGGATGATCACCTTGGCCGGGTCGAAACCATCGCCGATCTTGATCTGGGACACCGTGGTGAGCGCCTCCAGCGACCACCGGGTGGACGTGACGGCCCCGCCCACGGTGCCGGCCGCGCCCAGGTCGGAGAGCGGCATGAGCCCGCCGGCGAACACGATCTGCGGGATGATCACGAGGATCGCGAGCAGCATGGCGCGGTCCTCGGTGGGCGCCACCGTGGACACGAGCAGGCCCCACATCATGCCGCCGAACACGATGAAGATCATCGTGACGAGGAGCTGGACGTAGCCGATCGCGGAGAGGAAGCCGTAGTCGATGAAGAGGAGCTTGGCGAGGGTGAGGACGAACCCGCTGTAGATGCAGAAGAGGGTCCCGACGACGACCTTGGAACCGACGTACGGGACGAGCTTGAGCGAGACCATGCGTTCGCGCTTGTAGATCTCCTTCTCCTTGACGATCTCGCGCACCGACCCGAGGGTCCCGACCAGTACCCCGATGACGCACGACATGAAGATCATGGTCATGGCCATGGCCACGTCGCCCTGCGCGGGGTCGAGGGCGGTGCGCTTCCAGGCGATGAAGTCGAGCAGCCCCAGGATGGGCGCGAGCGCGAGGAGCAGCACCAGGGTCTTGCGGTCGGCGGCCACCAGCGCCAGCTGGCGCTGGCACAGGATGAAGAACTGCTGCCAGGCGGAGGCGGTACGCACGACGGCCGCCGGCGGCGTGGGGGCGGCGCCCGAACGGCCGGAGGCCTGCTGTGACACCTCGGTGAGCGGCTTCACCACGTACTCCTGGATCTGCGACGAGGCCAGGAACCGCTTCGCCCACACCTCGGGCGAGTCGACGTTGTCCAGCTTCTCGTAGATCTCGTCGAAGTCGCTCACGCCGAAGTACCTGAGCGCCTCCTCCGGAGGCCCGTAGAAGCCCACGTACCCGCCGCGCGCCAGGAAGCAGACCTTGTCGCACATCATCACGTTCTTGGTGGCGTGCGTGATGAGGACCACGGTACGGCCCTGGTCGGCGAGCTTGCGCAGGAGCTTCATCATCTGCGTCTCGGTGTTGGGGTCGAGCCCCGACGTGGCCTCGTCCAGGAAGAAGAGGCTCGGCCGCGTGAGCAGCTCGACCCCGATGGACGCGCGCTTGCGCTGGCCGCCGCTCAGCTGGCGGATGCGCGTGTCGGCGTGCGCCTTGAGGTCGAGCTCGTCGATGACCTCGTTCACGCGGGTCTCGCGCTCGGCCGCCGTGGTGTCGCCCGGCATGCGCAGACGGGCGGCGTAGTCCAGCGCTTTGCGGACGGAGAGGTCGACGTGGATGATGTCGTCCTGCGGCACGTAGCCCATGTCGCTGCGGTAGGCCGCGAAGTTGTGGTACAGGTCGACGCCGTTGAGCAGCACCGCGCCCTCCGTGGCGGGCTTGAAGCCGCAGAGCGCGGTGACCAGGGTGGACTTGCCGGCGCCGCTGCCGCCCACCACGGCGACGAACTCCTGCGGCTTGATGGAGAGCGAGACGTCGTTGAGGATGCGCTTGCCCTTGGCGACCGTCTTGACCAGGTGGAAGGCGTCCAGGCGCAGGCGCCCTTCTTCGCTCATCAGCTGCAGGCGCCCGTCCCTGAGGACCAGCTGGTTGGGGCCGATGCGCACGACGTCGCCCTCGCGCAGCTCCCTCTCCTGGACCTGGGCGCCGTTGACGTAGGTGCCGTAGGCGCTCCCCAGGTCCTGGATGACGACCTGGCCCTCGCGGCGGCGCACCTCGGCGTGGACCTGGTTCACCTGGGGATGGGCCAGGTGCACGCCCGTCTCGGCGCCGCGCCCGAGGCTGAGCGGCCTGCCCTCGGGGATCTCGTAGATGGTCATGCCCGGCTCGGCCGCCGGCACGGCGTCGGGGAAGCCGGCGGCCGCGGGCTGCTCGGCCGCCAGGAACGTGAGCGTCACGCTCTGGCCGATCATCACCTGGCGGCCGTCGCCGAGGAGCGCCTCGGGCACGAGGCGGCCGCCCACGGTGAGGCCGTTGGTGCTGCCGAGGTCCCTGACGAGCAGCTGGTCGCCGCGCCGCTCGAGCGACGCGTGGCGCCGCGAGACCGCATCGGCAGCCACCACGACGTCGCTGGCCGGGTCGCGGCCGAGCGTCATCGACGCCCTGGCCAGCGGGACCTCCCGCGTGCCCTCCGGCGTGGTGATGCGCAGGCGCGGCGGCTTGCCGGCCGGCAGCACCACCGTGTGGCCGGGGGGCGCCGCGGGGCGCGGGGCGCCCGCGCCGGCCCGGTGGAACACCAGCGTGAACGGCCCCACCTGCACCTCGTCGCCGTCGCGCAGGGCACGCTCCTCCTTGACCGGGAGCTCCTGGCCGTTGACGAACGTGCCGTTGGCGCTGCCGAGGTCGACGATCCGGCAGCTGGTGGAGTCTGAGAGGACGCGCGCGTGGTGGGTGGAGACGGTGGGGAACGCGAGCGTGAGGTCGTTGTCGGTGCCACGCCCCACGTCGACCCGTGCCTGCGCGACCGGGTACTCCTCGGTCTGGTCCAGACTGCGGATGGTGAACGACCCGAACATAGCCCTCACCCCCTATGAACGGCCCTACAGCAGGTACTATATCGGCAGCTGGATGCAACGGCAGGAGAAGTCGTGAGCGACGGCCGGGGCCAGGAGCGCGAGTACACGCCGGTACCGCCCGTACCGTCCTGGGCGGGGCAGGGGAATCGGCGTCCCTCAGGCTCGAGCCGCGACGGGCGCCCGGTCTCGGACGGCGCCTGGATCTCGGTGCTCTCGGTCGTGTTCCTCGTCGTCGGTTGCGTGGTCGCGCCGCTGGCGCTCGCCGGCATCTACGTGCACGCGACGCTGATCGACCGCGACGGATACGTCGCCGCCATGGCCCGCGTCGCGGCGGCGCCGGCCGTGCGCGCCGCCGTGGCCGACGCGCTGTCGAAGGAGATCTCGGGCGCGCTCGCGGGCGCCGGGTCGTCGACAGGCCTCGGCGAGGAGTTCGACGACATCACCGGCGCGATCGCTGAGGACCTGCCGATCCAGGACATGACGCGCCGGTTCGTCGGGGAGGCGCTGAGGAGCTCCGCGTTCGCGAGCATGTGGGCCGAGGCCAACCGCGCCCTCCACCCGCTGCTCCTCGACGTGCTGAACGACGCCGTGGACGGCGGGTCCGGCCCAGTCCCCCTCGACCTCTCCGCCGTCACGTCCGTGGTCACGGCCCACCTCGCCGGGGCCGGCGTGGAACTCCCCGACCCACTTCCGGCAGAGCTCACGGACGGCCGCGTGCCACTCATGGACTCGACGCTCCTGCGGCGGCTGGGCACGCTGATCGTCACCGTCGACCGCCTGCGTGTACCGCTCACGATCCTCGCGGTGGTCTCGCTCGCCGCGGGTATCGTCGTCGCCGGCCACCGGCTGCGCGCCGGTGTCCTCGCCGGCGCGGGGATCGCCGGCGCCATGCTGGGAGTCCAGCTCGCGCTCGCCGTGGGACGCAACTCCTACGTGGACACGACCGACGAGGCGCACATCCCGCACGCCGCCTCTCTCGCCGTGTTCGACGCCGTGACCCGCGATCTCACCCTGTGGGCGTGGGCCCTGCTGGCCGGCGGCATCGCGGCCGCGGTGGCGTGCCTGGTCGTGGCCTGGGCCCGGTCGCACCGACGCGCCGGCGCGGCCTGAGCTGCACCGGCGCACCGCCCCCGGCGGCGGCGCTCGACGACCGAGTGCGGCCTACTTCACCTCAGTGACCGCGGTGATCTTCCAGGCGCCGCCGACACGCGCGAAGGCCATGGACACGATGCGCGCGCCCGTCGGCGTCGTCATGTTGAGGAAGATGACCGCCCTGTCCGGGCTGCTGCTCAACGGCGCGCCCTTCTCGGAGACCCCGAGCTTCACGCCGAACGTCTTGAGCTTGCCGATCTCGCTGCGCACCGTCTTCTCAACCGCCTTGCGGTAGCCGTCTTCGAGATACGACAGCGCCTTGTCGGCGTCGTAGGCGTTGTATGCCGTCCAGTAGCCCGTCGTCGACGCGCGGACGGCCGCCAGATCCGCCCCGGCCAGGGTGGTGGCGCCGGGTGCCGGGGTCGCCGGGGCCGACGGGGTCGGGCGAACCGTGGCGGCCGGGACCTGGGAAGCGGTGTTCTTCGGCTTCGGCGTGGGCTTCGGCGTGATCGTCTTGGTCGGGAAAGGCGTCGAGCTCGGCGTACCCTTCGTAGGGGTCCCGGGCGACGCGGACGGGGCCACGCTCGGGCTCGTCGCCCCGGGACTGGCTTCGGACCCGGGACTCGGCGCTACCGCCGGGCTGGCCGGGGACGACTGGCCACCGGGGGCGATCGCGACAGGGCCGGTACTCGCCGTGGGGGAAGCCGAGCCTTGGCTCGCCGCGTCCGACCCGCCGCACGCGGTCACGGCCACGGCGGACGCGGCCAGCACCAAGGCGACACACATCAGGTAAACGTGCGTTCGACGGAACGACATGGATCACACCTCCGTAAGACACTGCCGCGGCGATCCTCCACGGACGCCGCGCACTTCCAAAGACCTTCGCACACCTTCGGCCGCGCGTCATCCCGCGGGCCCCGGCTTGGGTATACTCGAGACGTCCTCGCTCGCCGCGGGGCGAGCAGTCGGGGGTGGCCGGATAGGGCGGTTCACGAAGAGACGCAGCGTCGGCGAGCAACGCTCGCGCCCACTGCAGAAGACGCCCGGCCGGCGGCTCGTTGAGCGGATTCCCGGGAGGAAGCCATGAGTTTCTCGCTGGCGGACGTGATCGCAGCCCGGCAGGCCGATCAGCACGCGCTCTACGGCCGGTACCTCAACACCAAGCTCACCAAGGTCCTCGGCATCATCGGCTTCGACAAGACGTGGGTACGAGGCCAGGGCGCGTACCTGTGGGACGCCGACGGCGAGCGGTACCTGGACCTCCTCGCCGGCTTCAGCACCTACAACCTCGGGCGCGATCACCCGGTCGTGCGACGCGCGCTCGAGGAGGCGCTCGCGCTGCAGCGCCCCAACCTCGTGAAGATGGACGCCCCGCTCCTCGCCGGCCTGCTCGCCGAACAGCTGGTGCAGCGCATGCCGCCCGGGCTCGACGCCGTGTTCTTCGCCAACTCCGGCGCGGACGCCGTGGACACGGCACTGAAGTTCGCCCGCGCGGCCACCGGCAGGCCGCGTGTGCTCTACCTCGACCACGCATTCCACGGGCTCATGCTCGGGACCCTGTCGGTGAACGGCGGGGAGGTCTTCCGCAAAGGGTTCGGACCCCTCATGCCGGGCTTCGACATGGTCCCCGACGGCGACCTGGGCGCCCTGGAGTACGAGCTGCGCAAGGGTGACGTGGCCGCGTTCGTGGCGGAGCCCATCCAGGGCAAGAGCGTGCACCTCCCGGCGGACGACTACTTCCCCAGGGTGCAGGAGCTGTGCCGCACCTACGGCACCCTGTTCGTGTGCGACGAGGTGCAGGTGGGCATGGGCCGCACCGGCCGCTTCCTGTGCTGCGAGCATTGGGGACTGGAACCCGACTTCGTCACCCTCGCGAAATCGCTGGGTGGCGGCTTCGTGCCGGTGAGCGCGACGCTCATGCGGCGGAGCGTCCACGAGAAGGTCTTCGGCCGGCTCGACCGCTGCCAGGTGCACTCGACCACGTTCGGCGAGAACGAGCTGGCCATGGCGGCTGGCCTGGCGACGCTCTCCGTGATGGACGAAGAGAAGCTGGTCGAACGCGCGGCCGCGCTCGGCGAGAGGCTCCTGGGCGGGCTCGAGGCGCTGCGGGAGCGCCACGACATGATCGCCGACGTGCGCGGCATGGGGCTGATCGTGGCGCTCGAGTTCCGCGCCCCGAGATCGCTGACGCTGAAGGCCGCCTGGGCCGCGGCGGAGAAGGCCCAGAAGGGGCTCTTCGCGCAGTTCGTGGTGATGTCGCTGATGCGCGACCACCACATCCTGACGCAGGTGGGCGGCAACGACGTCAACGTCATCAAGCTGCTGCCGCCGCTGATCATCGGCGAGGAGGAGGTCGACGCCATCGTGACCGCCTTCGACGCCGTGCTGACCGAGGCGCAGAGCGTGCGCGGCGGCGTGTGGCGTCAGAGCGGCCGCCTCATCAAGCAGGCGCTCTCGCAGTGAGCGGTGGAGCTGCGGAGCACCGCTCCGGGCCGGGCCGGCGGCGAGGTCCGGACATGCTCGCGGACGTCCGCGAGCTGGCGGGCACGATCGGACCGCGCGGCACCGGCACGGCCGGCGAGCGGGCCGCGGCCGGCTTCGTGGCGGCCCGCCTCACCGCGCTCGGGCTGCCGGTGACACGCAGCGCCTTCCGCTCCACGGCGAGCCAGAACGCCTTCCCTCTGGCCAGCGCGCTGCTGGTGCTGGCCGCCACCGCGCTGTACCCCCGCGGCCGCGCCTGGCGGTGGGCCGCGGCGGCGCCGGCCCTGGCCGCGGCACCGCTGCTGTGGCGCGCCATCCGCACGTCGACGAACCCGCTGCGGCCGCTGCTGCCGAAGGTCACCAGCGGCAACGTCGTGGCGCGCATCGCGCCGCGGGAGCAGGCCGCGCGCCGCGTCGTGCTGCTCGCCCACCTCGACTCGAACCGCGCCCGGGTGGCGTGGCAGTCGGGCGGCGTCCGCTGGCTGGAGCCCATGACCCGGGTCACGCTGGCGATGCTCGCCCTGCCGGGCGCGCTGTACGCCGCCGGTGCGGCGGTGGGCTCCGTCTCGCGAGGGAGCCGCGTCCCCGCACGCCTGTGGGCCGTCTCGCTGCTGCCGGCCGCCTACGCCGCCGGCATGGTCGCGACCCTCGTGCGCGACGAGCTCACGCCGTTCTCGCCCGGCGCCCACGACAACGCCGCCAGCGTCGCCGTGGCGCTGGCCACGGCGCGCAGCCTCGCGGAGCGGCCGCTGCGCGCCACCGAGGTGGTGCTGGCCTTCACCGGCGCCGAAGAGACCGACCACGCCGGGCTGTACGCGCTGCTGCGCGAGGATCCCGGAGCCATGAGGGAAGCGGCCTTCATCGGCCTCGAGGGGCTCGGCAGCAGCCGCCTCGCCTACCTCACGCGCCAGGGCCTCTGCGACCACGTGCGCCCGGAGCCGGGCCTGCTGCACCTGGCGGAACGCGCCGCCGCGCGGCGGCCGGAGCTCGGCGCGGAGCCGTGGGAGCTGACTGAGGAGGACGAGGTCACGACCCTGCGGCGCCGTGGCTTCCGGGCGCTCTGCCTGGCCGGGTGCGACCCCGTGACGCGCACCCTGCCGCGCTGGCACCGCACCGACGACACGGCCGACAGCGTGTCGCCCGGCTTCATGGAGCGCGCGGCCTCCTTCGTGCGCGCGCTCCTCGAGGAGATCGACGGAGAGGAGCCGGCATGCGCGCCTTCGTGACCGGCGGCGGCGGGTTCATCGGCGGAGCCGTCGTCCGCCGCCTGCTCGAGCAGGGCTGGGAGGTCACGACGCTGGTGCGTCCCGGAGAGGCCACCCCGCTGCTGGACGGCCTGCCGGTCGGGCGCGTCACCGGCGACCTCGCCGACGCGGACGTCGTGCGCCGGGGGTGTGAGGGCTGCGAGCGCGTCTTCCACCTGGCGGCGCTGTACAGCTTCTGGGGGCACCCGTGGGAAGAGTTCTACGCCACCAACGTCGAGGGCACGCGCACCGCGCTGCAGGCCGCCTGGGACGCCGGCGCCTCACGGATCGTGTACACGAGCTCCATCGCGACCCTCGGGCAGCCGCCGGCCGACGGCTCCCTCGCCGACGAGGAGACGCCGAGCAGCCTCGCCGGCATGCTCGGCCACTACAAGCGCTCCAAGTACCTGGCGGAAGAGGTGGCGCACGACTTCGCGCGCCGCGGCGCGCCGGTGGTGATCGTGAACCCGGCCATGCCGGTCGGGGTCGGCGACCACACGCCGACCCCCTCCGGCAGGATGGTCGTCGACTTCCTCAACGGCCGCATGCCCGCCTACGTGGACACCTGCCTGACGGTGGTGGACGTGGACGACGTGGCCGCGGGCCACCTGCTCGCCGCCGAGAAGGGCCGCACCGGCGAGCGCTACATCCTCGGCGGCGAGGTCCTCACGCTGAAGCAGCTGACGGGACTCCTCGCGGAGGTGTCGGGCCTGCCCCCGGC
>CAIXSE010000797.1 GCA_903921965.1 uncultured Thermoleophilia bacterium
ACGAAGGGCACAATCATACCCGCGGGATGCCGCGAGCGCGCCCGCGAGCGCGCTCGCGAGGCGCGGGTCCGCGGCCCCGGCAGGGGCCACGGGGGCCGGGTCGCGTCTTTCCGTCAATCGGGTACGATAGACCTACGTCTGGCCTCCAGGAGGGTACGTTGGGGGCCCACAGCAAGCACCGGCGGCCGCCCACGTCCCCACACCGATCAGGGCGGCGCTTTCCGGAAGGAGTGGCCTGATGTTCGAACGTTTCACCGAACGCGCCAGACAGGTCGTGGTGCTCGCGCAGGAAGAGGCGCGGGCCCTCAAGCACAACTACATCGGCACAGAGCACCTGCTCCTCGGCCTCCTGCGCGAGGAAGAGGGCGTGGCCGCCCGCGTGCTCGACGGCCTCGAGGTCTCGGTGGAAGAGGTCCGCGCCGCCGTGGTGCGCATCGTCGGGTCGGGCGAGGAGTCGCCGCAGGGCCAGATCCCGTTCACGCCGAGGGCCAAGAAGGTCCTCGAGCTGGCGCTCCGCGAGGCGCTCAGCCTCGGTCACAACTACATCGGCACCGAGCACATCCTGCTGGGCCTCGTGCGCGAGGACGAAGGCGTCGCCGCGCGCATCCTGCTCGACCTCGACGCCGAGCCCGAGAAGATCCGCAACGAGGTCATGCGCACGCTCAGCGGCCCCGGCCGCCGCGGCCAGCAGCAGGGCGGCGCCGAGGGCAAGCGCCAGGCCAAGGTCCTCGAGCAGTTCGGGCGCAACCTCACCAAGCTCGCCGAAGACGGCAAGCTCGACCCCTGCATCGGGCGCGAGGTCGAGATCGAGCGCGTCATGCAGATCCTCAGCCGGCGCACGAAGAACAACCCGGTGCTCATCGGCGAGCCGGGCGTCGGCAAGACGGCCATCGTCGAGGGCTTCGCGCAGCGCATCGCCAATCACGAGGTGCCCGAGCTCCTCAAAGGCAAGCAGGTTTACACGCTCGACCTGGCCGCCCTGGTCGCGGGCTCCAAGTACCGCGGCGAGTTCGAGGAGCGCCTCAAGAAGGTCATGAAGGAGATCCGCGACACCGGCGACATCATCATCTTCATCGACGAGCTCCACAATCTCGTCGGCGCCGGCGCCGCCGAGGGCGCCATCGACGCGGCCAGCATCCTCAAACCGGCGCTGGCCCGCGGCGAACTGCAGACGATCGGCGCCACCACGATGGACGAGTACCGCAAGTACCTCGAGCGCGACGCCGCGCTCGAGCGCCGCTTCCAGCAGATCAAGGTGGCCGAGCCGTCGGTGCCGGAGACCGTCGAGATCCTCAAGGGGCTCCGCGACCGCTACGAGGCCCACCACCGCATCCGCATCACCGACGAGGCCCTCACCTCGGCCGCCGAGCTGGCCGACCGCTACATCAGCGACCGCTTCCTTCCCGACAAGGCCATCGACCTCATCGACGAGGCCGCCAGCCGCATGCGCATCCGCACCATGACCGCCCCGCCGAGCTACCGCGAGCTCGAGGAGGAGATCGCCGGCGTGCGCAAGGAGAAGGAGGCCGCCATCGAGGCCCAGGAGTTCGAGAAGGCGGCCAACCTGCGCGACAAGGAGCGCAAGCTCAGCCACAAGAAGCTCGAGCTCGAGGACCAGTGGAAGACGAGCGACGAGGGCATGCGCGCCAGCATCGGCGAAGACGAGATCGCCGAGATCGTCAGCATGTGGACCGGCATCCCGGTGGTGAAGATCACCGAGGCCGAGAGCAAGAAGCTGCTGCGCATGGAGGATGAGCTGCACACGCGCCTCATCGGCCAGGACGCGGCCGTGCGCGCCGTGAGCAAGGCCATCCGCCGCAGCCGCGCCGGCCTCAAGGACCCGCGGCGGCCCACGGGCTCGTTCATCTTCCTGGGCCCCTCCGGTGTCGGCAAGACCGAGCTCGCGCGCACGCTGGCCGCGTTCCTCTTCGGCGACGAGGACCATCTCGTGCAGATCGACATGAGCGAGTACATGGAGAAGCACTCCGTGTCCCGCCTCGTCGGCTCGCCGCCCGGCTACGTGGGCCACGACGAGGGCGGCCAGCTCACCGAGGTCGTGCGCCGCAAGCCGTACAGCGTCATCCTC
>CAIXSE010000798.1 GCA_903921965.1 uncultured Thermoleophilia bacterium
CCGGCCGCGAACGCGGCTCACTGGTCAGTCAGGCGGCCGGCGAGGCGGCCTCGTACTCGCTCGAGAACCTGCAGCAGCGGGCGACGCTGTTCGTCAGCCCGATGGACCCGGTGTACGAAGGCATGATCGTGGGCGAGAACTCGCGCGCCGACGACATGCTCTGCAACCCCACGAAGCGCAAGCAGCTCGGCAACTACCGGTCCAGCACGAAGGAGATCGACGCCGGCCTCAAGGTGCCGCGCCCGCTCACGCTCGAGAGCGCCCTGGAGTGGATCGCCGACGACGAGCTCGTCGAGGTCACGCCCAAGACGGTGCGCGTGCGCAAGCACATCCTCAGCACCGAGCAGCGCAAGAAGTTCGAGAAGCGCGGGACGCTCGACGCCTGACGGCGGCTCGCGGCCCGGGGGTCCGGAGCGGCCCGTGCGGGCCTAGCCGCGGCCGGTCACCAGGGGCACGCCCGTGAGTCCCAGGTGGAAGTCCGTCGACCAGACGGCGGTGACCTCCCGCTCGGCACACAGGTGAAGGCCCACGGCGTCGGTCAGCGTGAGGTCCTGGTCGGAGAAGCGGCGCAGGAGGGCGGCGCCCGCGGACTGCTCTCTGGGGCCGATGGGCGCCACGCGGAGTGGGGTCATCGCCTCGATCAGCGCCATGAACTGGAGTGCCCGGGTGCGGTCGTAGCGGCGCAGGAACCAGCCGTGACCCTCGGCCACGACGAGTGTGCTCGTCAGCAGGCGAGGCGGCTGGCTGAACAGGCGCCTGAACAGGGCGTGGTGCGTGTCTGACCGGTCGGCGAAGGCGATGAACGCCGAGGTGTCGACGTAGGCGTCAGTCTTTCCGGCCATAGACGACGTCGTCGATGCTGAGGCTGGACCGGGGATCACCGCTCTCGACCATGCCGGCGTAGCGCATCCAAGGCTGGCTCTCGTCGGCGGGGAGCGCCGCGCGCACGGCGCGCCGCACGAACTCGGCCAGGGAGATGCCGAGCCGGGCGGCCTCGGCCTTCGCTGCGTCGTAGTCCTCCTGGGAGAGGCTGATCTGCGTGCGTAGCATGATAACAAGATAGCGTGTTCTGTTATCAACGCCAATGGAGGTGCGCCCGGCCATGCGGACATGGTACGGATCCGTGGCGCGGCTTCACAGGGTGCCGATGGCCTGGGCCGGGTGACGATGGAGAGCCGGGTCCGGCCCCGTGCGCACACGGCCTGCGCCGTCTGGCCCTCAAGAGCCGGGCAGCTCGCCGCCCTCGTCTTCTTCGAGCGCGGCGAGCACAGCTTTCGCCTCGGCGACGCGGTCGGCCTCGACCAGGACCTGGACGAGGCCGAGCCCGCCGCCCGAGCCGGCGAACAGCCAGCTGGAGTGCTGTTCGCCACGGGTGACGGCGGGGATGCCGGCGTCCTCGAGCGCCGCCCTGATCACGTCGGCGGCGAACGTGCCCATGACCATGGTCACGACCGCGAGCGGCTCCTCGGTCACAGTCCTGCGCCTCTGGCCGGCCGCTCCCGCTCGAGGCCGGCGACGACGAGGTCGACGTCGTCCGGCGTGGTCAGCGGGTTGATGAAGCAGAGGCGGAGGACGGTCTCGCCGTCGTGCTTCGTCGGGGTGACCATGCCGAGCCCGCTGCGCAGGGCCTCCGCGCTCCAGGCGTCGTAGTCGGCGGGCTGCCAGCCGAGGCGGCGGAAGACGACGACCGAGAGGGACGGCTCGAGGACGAGCTCGAGCGCCGGCGAGGCG
>CAIXSE010000799.1 GCA_903921965.1 uncultured Thermoleophilia bacterium
AGCTCCTTGCACTTCTCGACGCCGAGCGACGCGTTCGCGCCGTAGGCGTCGGCGCCCACCTCGGCGGCCCACTCGGCCGAGACCGGGGCGCCGCCGATGATGACCTTGACCTTGTCGCGCAGGCCGGCGTCCTTGAGGGCCTGCATCGTCTCGGGCATCTTCGGGATCGTCGTCGTGAGCAGGCCGCTCATGCCGAGGATGTCGGCGTCGTGCTCCTTCACGGCCTTCACGAAGTCGGCCGGGGTGATGCCCTTGCCGAGGTTCACGACCTCGAAGCCGGCGCCGCTCAGCAGCATGCCGACGAGGTTCTTGCCGATGTCGTGCATGTCGCCCTCGACGGTGCCGATCACGACCGTGCCGAGGGAGCCGCCGCCCTCACCGAGGAGCGGCTTGATGAGGTCGAGGCAGCCCTGCATGACGCGGGCGGAGAGCAGCACCTCGGGGATGAACTTGTCGCCCGACTTCATCTGCGCGCCGACCACGTCCATGCCCGGGAGCAGGGCCTTGTCGAGGATGTCACGGGCGGTGGCGCCGCCGTCCACGAGCTGCTGGGTGGCAGCCTGGGCGCCGTCGTTGCCGTCGATGATCATCTGCTTGAGGGACTCGAAGTCTGCCATAGGTGGTCCTTTCATGTCGTGGTTGCTCGCGCCTGAACCATCAAGATCGCACCTGTGCAGGGTGAGCTGATGCCGTGCCTGCAGCTGAGTCGCACAACGTGGATTCGGGCGCCGGCCGTGGCGTCACCCGCCGTCCGCTCCCCGCACGGCTGCCGCCGCGCCGCTGCCCGCCGCGCCGCTCACGCGAGAAGCCACGACGGCACGCTCTCGCGGGCGAGGACATCGGCGACGGTCTCCCGGCGGCGGACCACCGCCGCGCGCCCTTCCGACACCATGACCGTCGCCGAGCGGGGGATGGCGTTGGACTGGCAGGCGAAGCTCTCGTTGTAGGCGCCCATGTCGAGGAACGCGAGGATGTCCCCGATGCGCATCGCGGGGAGCTCTCGCGCCTTGACGAGGACGTCGGCCGCGTTGCACGTCTGGCCGGCGATGTCCACGACCTCGGTGCCCTCGCGGTACACGTCGTTGGCTATCACCACGTGGTGCACGCGGTTGTAGGGGTCGAAGGGGTCGCCCATCTCGTTGGTGTTGCCGTCGACGTAGACCCACTTCTTCCCGGCCAGGTTCTGGTCGTCCTTGAGACTGCCGACCCTGACGACCCACATGCCTGCACTGTCGAGGCAGTAGCGGCCGGGTTCGGCCAGCAGCACCGGCACCGGGAGGTCGTGCTCTCTGCACCTGGACACCATGGCGTCGCTGATGACCGCGGCGTAGTCCTCGATCGTGGGAGGAGTCTCCTGCCCCACGCGCTCAGGCACGAAGCCGCCGCCGATGTCGAGGTACCGGGGAGCCCAGCCGAACCGCTGCTTGACGATGCCGATCATGTCGATCAGCTCCTCGGTCTCCTCGCGGAAGTACCCGGCGCGGCGCGGGATGCCGCCGTGGTACATGACCCCCTCGAGGGAGATGTTGTCGGCCACCAGCGCCCGCTCGACCTCCGCGAAGTAGCTCTCGGGGTCGAGCCCGAACTTGAAGGTCCGCTCCCAGTACGTCGGGCTGATGCCCTCCGGGTAGCGGGGGTCTACGTAGACGGCCTCCTCGATGGCGTTCAGCGGCAGACGGATGCGCAGCGACACGCGGGCGGTCTTCCCCAGCTCCCCGGCCAGCTCGACGACCTTGGCGAGCTCGTCCTCGTGGTCGACCTGGATCATCACGCCGGTGTCGATGGCCGCGCGCAGCGCTTCCTCGGCCTTGTTGGCACCGTTGAGCACGATCTTGCTGGGGTCCGAGCCCGCCATCATCGCAACGGTCAGCTCGCCGAGACCGAAGGCGTCGCCACCTGCGCCCTCCTTCGCGACGACCCGGCGCACCGCCAGCCCCCACTGCGCCTTCATGCCGACGCACACGATCGTCTCGTTGGGGTAGTGGTCGTCGAACGCCTTCTGCATCCGGCGGATCCTGCCTCTGATGGTGTTCTCGGAGATGACGAAGAGAGGCGTCCCGTACTCCCGCGCGAGTTCCACCACGGTGCGCCCCTCGATCTCGAGCAGCCCTCCTTCGTTGACCCGCACGCAGGGCCCGAAGTCGGTCCACACCGTCGCATCCAACGCCCTCGCCTCCTTCCGGCCGCCGGGACAGGTCCCGTCGGGGCCGGCCGGCACGGTCGACCGCCGCCCGGGCCGCGCTCCCGGCCCTCTTCCCGGCGACCAGCCGTGCTGCGAGCTCCACTCCCGGCTCGTCGGCCGCGTCGCCCTGCGCCCTCACCGGCACCTCGGTCCGAGCCCGTGGGCCTCGAAGCCCGCGGTCGTCGGCAGCATTGCGAGGACGTCCTTGCCGATGATGCGCTTGTCTCCGGTCACGGTGCGCACCGGGGCGACCCCGGCGCTCCTCGACCCGCCGCCCGCACCGTCGATCCGGGTACCGACACGCGCATCGCCGCCCTTGCACGCTGGAGGGTGCCGAGGCCGCGCCCGGCCGCCATCCACCTCGGGCTCCTCGCCGGCGCGGACTCGGACATCCCGCGCCCAACTGCCAGAGGAATCCTAGACACCAAACGGATGGTGGTCAACAGAGCACCGGGCAGGTGCCGGCGCGTGGCCGAGTCGTCGGCGAAGCGCGCGGCGGGACGGCCTCAGGGGCTGCAACCGGCGCCGAATGCCCGATGGGGACCCGCGGTGACACTCGAGGCCGTCGCCGGACCCGGCCGCGCGTGATGCCTGCGTGAAGAGGCCGGCGGACCTGCCGGCGCGGAGCAGCGGGCGCGGCGGGATCGCGACGTCGACCGCGCGAACCCCCGCCTCAGACGGGTCGCGCGTCGAGACCGCGCGGCGGGATGGAGCGTCAGTCGCCCTGCGCGCGGCGGGACGCCGCCCAGGCGATCAGGATGTCGGCGAAGAGGTCGAGGGCGGCGTCGGGGGGGAATCGCCCGGCCGAGATCACGCGCTGAGCTCCGAGACCGTCGACCACCGCGATGATGAGCTGGGCGAACCCGCGTACCTCGTCTTCGCTCAGGCCGGGGAGACTCGAGCCGAACAGGCGCATGTACATCTGCGCGCCCCACTCGTAGAGCTCCTCGACCTGGCCGCTGTTGCGCCGGTCGCGGAGCATCGCGGGAAGCAGCTCGAAGTACGCGAGGTAGGTCTCGCTGTCCATGATCATCTCGTGCTTGGCGCGGAGGAAAGCCCGCAGGCTCTCCCTGCTGGTGAGGATCGGCTCGCTGGGAAGAGCGAACAGCTGCCTGATGTGCTCTATGTTGTCGTAGATCCAGGCGTCGACGACCAGCTCGATGAGCCCGGCCTTGTTGCGGAAGTAGTAGCGGATCGCCGTCTTGTTGAGCTGGCACTCGTTGGCGATGTTCTCGATGCTGAGGTAGCTGTACCCCTTCTCGATGAGCAGGCGCCGTGTCGTGTCGACGATGCGTCTCGCGGTAGCCGGGAGGCCCTCCAGCGGGTCCGGCATCGGAGCTTCGACAACCACCACCCCTCCTTGCTCGTGTGCGGCCCCGAAGGCCTCGCTGCAAGCGAGCGCCACGGTCCGTCCGCGACGTGAGACTACCAAGCGCGTGACGCCGGTCGCAAGGGGCGGGGCCGGCGGCCGCCGGCCGGCCGCGGACCCCGTGCCGGACCGGCCCCCGCCCGCGTGAGGGTCGGTAACGCGCAGCCGGTGCGGAGCCGGCGGCGCCCACGCGTCGATCGAGGATCGCGGCACCTGACCGCTCCGCCCGTTGAGGCTCCTTCCCGCGGTGGTATGCTGAACCACCTTCCGGATGGTGCACACCATCTGGATGGCCGAAGGCTTGCGCCGGCAGGGACACGCGGCACGGCCCGACCGCGGCGCCGCTCGAAGGCTGCACGCGGCCGTGACCGGCGACGCGCGTCTCGGCCGACGAACCGTGGGGCAGGACGGGGCAGTGCAGAACATACTTCGGCAGAGTACACGTCACATCCATCGAGATGCTGTCCGAATGGCGTTCGCAAGAACATCTGCATCGTTCGATGTCGCCCCGGGACTAACCACTCGTTCAATTCCTTGTTGCCATGGACGCTCCTCGTGTGTATCGTGTCGCCAAGCGACGGGGTCTGACGAACGGCGAGTGACGCCGAGTCAGAGCGACACCCGTCCAGACGGGAGGGGACGGTGGCGATCCAAAGCCCCGGGGCCATGCGACACACCGGCAGCAAGAAGGACCCGGCATGCGCCGCTCGCGATGCCGCAGGCCCGAAGACGCATATCCTGCCCGGCAACGTCGACGTGAAGGACTAGGCGAGGACCCCCATGCTCCGTCTCATCGGCCGCCGGCTGCTGCTCATGGTCCCGACGCTGATCCTCGCGTCGATCCTCATCTTCGCGCTCGCCGAGGTGCTGCCCGGCGACGTGGGGCGCTCCATCCTGGGGCCCTACGCGACCCAGGAGCAG
>CAIXSE010000800.1 GCA_903921965.1 uncultured Thermoleophilia bacterium
ACCGGGAAGCGCCGCCCGGCGAGGAACCGGGCGACGACGCCGTTCGCGGCGATCATGAAGTCCTCGATGAGCTCCTTGGCGCGGTCGCGCGGCTCGACGTCGAGGCCCACGACGGCGCCGTCCGCGAAGCGCGCGTGCACCTCGAGGGTCTGGAGGTCGAGCGCGCCCTGCGCGCGGCGGCGCGCCCGCAGGCGCTGCGCCGCCGCGTGCTGCAGACGCAGGTTGCCGGCGAGGCCGGGGACGGCCGCCAGCGCCGGCGGCTCGCCGGCCTCTCCCTGCAGCCACGCCCCGACCGAGCGGTACGCGAGCTTGGCGTGGTTGTGCACGACGGCGCGGCGGACGTCGTCGGCCACCACCGCGCCGTCCTCGCCCACGGTCATGCCGACGACGACCGCGAGACGGTCCTCGCCGGGGTTCAGCGAGGTGAGCCCCGTGCTGAGGCGGTCGGGCATCATCGGGAAGATGCGTGCCGGCGTGTACACGGAGGTCGTGTTCGCGGCGGCGTGCGCGTCGATCGCCGACCCCGGCACGACCGTCGCGCTCACGTCGGCGACCGCCACGAGGACCCTGGTGCCGCCGTCAGCTTCGCCCTCGGCCACGGTGAGCTGGTCGAGGTCGCGCGAGTCGTCGTTGTCGATGGAGCACCAGAGCAGGCCGCGGAGGTCGGCGAGGCCCGCGCCGTCCGGAGCGGCGTCGGGCAGCCTGCTCGCCTCGGTCAGCGCCCGCGGCGGGAACTCCGGCTCGAGGCCGTGGTCGGTCATCGCCTCGCGGGCGACGCGTACCAGCAGGTCGTACTGTCCGTCGGGGCGCACGTTCACCTGCGGCCCTCCTCCTTCTCCGGGCAGCACGCCGCGCACTCGTCGTCGGCCGTGATCGACCGGGCGATCGCCGGGACGGGCTCGGCCTCGTCCTGCGGTCGCAGACGCCTGCGGAGCACGGCCATCGCCTCGGCCGGCGTGTCGACGAAGTGCAGCATCCTGAGGTCGGCGGGATCGATGACGCCGTGGCGCGCCAGGGCGTCGAAGTCCACGATCTCGGTCCAGTACCGCGTGCCGTACAGCAGCGTCGCCGGCGGCGGGTCGATCTTACCGGTCTGCGAGAGGGTCAGGAACTCGAAGAGCTCGTCCAGCGTGCCGAGCCCGCCGGGGAACGCGACGATGGCCCGCGCGACGTAGGCGAACCACAGCTTGCGCATGAAGAAGTAGCGGAACTCGAACGAGAGCTCCGGCGTGATGTACGGGTTGGGGCGCTGCTCGTGCGGCAGGCCGATGTTGAGGCCGATCGAGCGACCCCCGGCGTCGTGGGCGCCGCGGTTGGCGGCCTCCATGATCCCGGGGCCGCCGCCGGTGCAGACCAGATACCGGTGGGCCGGGCTCTCGAGCCCTCCGGACCACTCGGTGACCAGGCGGGCGAGCTCGCGTGCCCCGGCGTAGAAGGAGCCGAGAGGTCCGTCTTCGGTGATACGCGCGGAGCCGAAGAAGCAGATGGTGTCGTGGACGCGCCGGCGCCGGAACGCGGCCAGCGGCCGCAGGTACTCCGCCAGGATGCGGAGCGGACGGCCGTCGTCGCTCTCGATGAAGGCGGCGTCGTGGTAGGCGAGCGGGTCGCGATCGGGACGTGGCTGCGCGTCGGGCGGGCGGTTCATGCGGCGGCGCTGCCTCCCGGTCGTCCAGAGACAAGAAAATGGTCGCGCACCCG
>CAIXSE010000801.1 GCA_903921965.1 uncultured Thermoleophilia bacterium
CAATACGGTGGTGTTCTCCCCCGAGTCCCAGAGCACGGTGCACGGGTTCGCGGTGGCCACCGTCCTCACGCTGCTGCCGTTCTCGCTGCTCGAGCCCATCGCCGGGGTGTTCGTGGACCGCTACCCGCGGCGCCCGATCCTGGTCGTCCTGCCGCTGCTCCGCGCCGGCGCGGGGGTGCTGGCCCTGCCCGGCGTCGCCGGCATCGCGGCCGTGTACACGGGGACCCTGCTGGTGTTCTCCATGAACCGGCTGTTCACGGCCACGGCCGGGGCGGTAGTCCCGCGCGTCGTGCCCGAGGGCGGTGGGGCGCCGCGAGGACACGATGAGGGCCGGACGGAGAAGCCGGCGGGACACTCCGCCAACGGCCTCCTCTTCACCGCCAACATGGTCGCCGCGGTGGTGGGCACCGTGGCGCTGTTCGGCGGTGTGCTCGCCGGCGGTCTGGTGGCGGGCGCAGGCGGTACCGGCGCCGTGGTCGTCTTCTGCGGCGCCGTGTGGGCGGCCACGGCGCTGGTGGCGGCGCGGCTCTCGACGCCGCTGCTGCCGGAGCGGCAACGGCTCGACAGCCTGACCGGCCAGCTGCTGGAGACCCTCACCGACCTGGGCGACGGCTTCCGCCGCATCGGCCGCACGCCGGCCGCCCTGGCGCCGATCCTCACGGTGGCGGCCGGCCAGTTCCTGCAGGTGACGGTGATCGCCGCCGCGCTCGTCGTCATCAAGGAGGAGCTCGGCGGCGGGCTGATCACCTTCTCGGGCCTGGTGGCGGCCGGCGGCGCCGGCGTGTTCCTGGGGTTCGTCACGGCCGGCGCCATGCGCACCCGTCTGCCGAGCCCGCTGCTGATCGGCGCGGCGTTCGTGCTCGCGGCGGTCGCGCTGCTCCCCGCCGCGTTCGTCACCCTGAACGCCGCCACGCTCACGGCCGGGGCCGTGCTCCTCGGGGCGTCCTACGGCTGGACCCGCGTGCCCGTGGACACCCTGGCGCAGCAGGCGGTGCCCGACCGCTACCGCGGCCGCGTGATGACCGCCATCGACCTTGCGTTCAACACCGCGCGCGTCGCCGCGGCCGTCGCGGCGGTCGGCGTGGTGCCGTGGCTCGGCCCGCAGCTGACCTTCGTCGTGCTGGCGGTGCTGTTCCTGCTGTGGGCGCCGGTCGTGCCGCTCTGGCTTCGCCACGCGCACGTGACCTGCGGACCGGCGAGCGGCCGCCGCCCCGCGGGCAGGCATCCGGTCGCCCCGCGGGAGTAGGATTCCGGGGACCTCGAACGCGGGAGGTTCCGATGCCTGGCGGATCCCTGTCCGGCCGTTCGCACACGGCCGTCTTCGCGCTGCTCGCGGCGGGCTCCGCCGTCTGCATCGCGCTGGTCGCCGGACGCATGGCGTTCAGCCACACCATCCACCTGCGCTTCCTGGTGTGGAACCTCTTCCTCGCCTGGGTGCCGCTGCCGTTCGCCTGGCTGAGCTATCGCATGGAGATGCGCGGCGGGAGGAGGCACTACTGGGTGCTCGTGCCGGCGGTCATCTGGCTGCTGTTCTTCCCGAACGCACCGTACATCCTCACCGACTTCCTGCACCTCGGGCAGTACCCCGACAACGTGCCCGAGTGGTTCGACGTGATGCTCATCGCGTGGTTCGCGCTGACGGGACTCATGCTCGGGCTGGTGTCGCTGCGCATGATGCAGGAGGTCGTGGCACGCGCCGCGGGGGCGCGCGTGGCCTGGGTGTTCGTGGTCGCGGTGACGGCGCTCGGCAGCTTCGGCGTGTACCTCGGCCGTTTCCTGCGCTGGAACAGCTGGAACGTGTTCCAGGACCCGCTGAAGCTCGCCGACACCGCCCTGGAGCAGGCCGCACGGCCCGATGCCGGCGAGCTGCTCCTGGGCTTCACGGCGTTGTTCGCGCTGCTGTTCCTCTTCGTCTACGTGACGACGTACCTGCTGGGCCGGCCGGAAGAGGTCAGGCCCGCGCCCCGGGAGGGGACGCGGGCCTGACGGCCGGCCGCGGCCGGCGCGCGTCGTGCCCCGCGGCGCTCAGGCGGCGGGACCTCCGGAGACCGGAGCATCCGCCGCCGGAGCATCCGCCGCCGCGGGTGCGTCCTGAGGCGGGGC
>CAIXSE010000802.1 GCA_903921965.1 uncultured Thermoleophilia bacterium
CGGACAGCTTGGCGATGTCGAACGCGGCCTGGGAGTTGCCGAGCATGTCGCGGCCGTACAACCAGAACAGGACCACGGCGGCGGCACACGCGGCGGCCACCGCTGCCCAGATCAGCAGCGGTCGCAGGCCGGACGACTGCCTGCCGGCAGGGGCCCTGCCCGGCCTGAGGGGCTTCGCGGCGACCGCCCGCGCCTCGCGCACGGCGTCCTCTTCCCCGACCCTGTAGACTCGGTACGTGCCCATGCTCCTCCGGCGCGAGCGCTCAGGCGCTGCGCGCGGCCTCACCACGGTATGTGCTGAGAGACGGCGGCGCTCCGGCCTCAGTTCGCCCGCCGCGCAGCCGCACGTCGGCGCCGAGCGCGGCCAGCTTGCCGGTGAGGTCCTCGTAACCGCGCTCGATGTGGTGGACGGCGCGCACCTCCGTGACGCCGTCCGCCACGAGGCCGGCGGCCACGAGCGCGGCCCCGCCGCGCAGGTCGGGCGCCTCCACGACGGTGCCGCTCAGGGCACGTGGTCCTTCCACAACGGCATGGTGTCCGCTGGTGCTGATGCCCGCCCCCAGACGGTTGAGCTCGTCGACGACGACGAAGCGGTTCTCGAACACGTTCTCCGTGACGATCGAGGTGCCCTGCGCGAGCGACAACAGGACCATGGTCTGCGCCTGGAGGTCGGTCGGGAAGCCGGGGTGCGGGAGGGTGGAGATGTCGACCGGGGCGAGCGGCCCGTCGCGCCGCACCCTGATGCTCCGCTCTCCCGTCGACACGGCGACGCCCATGGCGTCGAGCTTCTCGAGGAACCGCTCCAGGTGCACGGGGTCGAGGCCGGTGACGGCGACCTCACCGCCGGTGGCGGCGCCCATCACCAGGTAGGTGCCGGCCTCGATGCGGTCGGCCACGACCTCGTGGTCGACGCCGTGGAGCGGGTGCCCGCCCTCGATGTGCACCGTGCTCGTGCCGGCGCCCTCGATCACGGCGCCCATCCCGGTGAGGAAGCCGGCCAGGTCGGCGATCTCCGGCTCCCGGGCGGCGTTCTCGATGACGGTCTCGCCGTCGGCGGCCGTGGCCGCCATGAGCAGGTTCTCGGTGGCGCCCACGCTCGGGTAGTCGAGCGTGACCACGGCGCCTCTCAGCCCGTCGGTGTGCACGCGGATGAAGCCGTGCTCGATCTGCACCGTGGCGCCCAGCTTCTCGAGGCCCCTGAGGTGGAAGTCGATGCGCCGCGGCCCGATGTTGCAGCCGCCCGGCATGGCGATGGTCGCCTCGCCGAGCCGCGCCACGAGCGGGCCCATGACGATGATGCTGGCGCGCATGGTGCGCACGAGCTCGTACGGCGCGCAGTTGCCCAGGGCGGCGCGCGCCTGCACGCGCAGCGCGCCGCCGGCCTCCTGCTCGACCTCCGCGCCGAGGGCGCGGAGCATCGTGACCATGGTCCCGACGTCGGTGATGCGAGGCGCCCCGCGCACCACGCAGGGCTCGTCGGTCAGCAGACACGCCGCGAGCAGCTTGAGCGCGGAGTTCTTCGCGCCCGACAGCCGGACGGTGCCCTGCAGGCGCCGCCCTCCGCGCACTTCGAGGCATGCGTCCTGCGTGGGACCGTCCATCAGAGGGTCCTCAGCCACGTACGACCGGCTCCGGCGCCGCCGTCAGCGCCGGCGACTGGCGACGTTGATGCGGTTCTCTGCGCGCTTGAGCGCCTGCTCGGCACGGAAGTAGTCGACCTCGGCTTGCGCACCCGGGTCCTTGCGGTCGCGCAGCCGCTCCTGGGCGCGATCGCGAGCCTCCTTGGCGCGGATCTGGTCGATGGAGCCGGCGAGCTCGCCGTGATCGACCACGACGAGGACCTTGTCGAAGAGGACCTGCGCGTAGCCGATCCCGGTGGCGATGAACTCCCACTCGCCGTCGAGGTCCTTCACCCGCGTCTCGCCCACTCCCAGCAGCGTGACCAGGGGCTGGTGACGCGGCAAGACGCCCAGTTCGCCGTCCACGCCCGGCAGCACGACCATGCCCACGTCCCGCGCGAAGACCTCGCCGTCCGGCGTGACGATCTCGACGTGCAGTGTGCTCTGCTCGGCCACGAGCCTCAGCCCGCCTGCTCGCGACCGGCCAGCCTCTTGGCCTGCTCGACCGCCTCGTCGATGCCGCCCACCATGAAGAACGCCTGCTCCGGAAGGTCGTCGCACTTGCCGTCCACGAGGTCCTTGAAGCCGCGGATGGTCTCGGGCAGCGGGACGTACTTGCCGGCCATGCCGGTGAACTGCTCGGCCACGTGGAACGGCTGCGAGAGGAAGCGTTCGATCTTTCGGGCCCGCGTCACGACGACCTTGTCCTCGTCGGAGAGCTCGTCCATGCCGAGGATGGCGATGATGTCCTGCAGCTCGCGGTAGCGCTGCAGGATCTCCTGCACGCGCGTCGCGGTCTCATAGTGCTGGTCGCCCACGGCGTCGCGCGTGAGGATGCGCGACGTGGAGTCGAGCGGGTCGACGGCCGGGTAGATGCCCTTCTCGACGATGGCGCGGGAGAGCACCGTGGTGGCGTCGAGGTGGGCGAAGGTGGCCGCCGGCGCCGGGTCGGTGAGGTCGTCGGCCGGCACGTAGATGGCCTGCACCGAGGTGACCGAGCCGCGCTTGGTGGAGGTGATGCGCTCCTGCAGCTCGCCCATCTCGTTGGCGAGTGTGGGCTGGTAGCCCACGGCGCTCGGCATACGGCCGAGGAGCGCCGAGACCTCGGAGCCCGCCTGCACGAAGCGGAAGATGTTGTCGATGAACAGGAGCACGTCCTGGCCGCCCATCTCGCGGAAGTACTCCGCGACGGTGAGGCCGGTGAGGCCCACGCGCAGGCGCGCGCCAGGCGGCTCGTTCATCTGCCCGAAGATGAGGGCGGTCTTGTCGATGACGCCCGACTCCTTCATCTCGGTCCAGAGGTCGTTGCCCTCGCGCGTGCGCTCGCCCACGCCGCAGAACACCGAGAGCCCGCCGTGCTCGGCGGCGATGTTGCGGATGAGTTCCTGCACGATGACGGTCTTGCCCACGCCGGCGCCGCCGAACAGGCCGATCTTGCCGCCCTTGACGTACGGGGCGATGAGGTCGACGACCTTGATGCCGGTCTCGAACACCTCGTCGGTGGGGTCGAGGGCGTCGAAGTCGGGAGCCGGGCGGTGGATGGGCCAGCGTTCGACGTCGGTGAGCTCCTCGCCCTGGTCGATGGTGTCGCCGGTGACGTTGATGAGGCGTCCGAGCGTGCGCTCCCCGACGGGCACCGTGATGGGCGCGCCGGTGTCGAGCACCTCGACGCCGCGCGCGAGGCCGTCGGTGGAATCCATGGCGACGGCCCGGACCTTGTCGTCGCCGAGGTGCTGCTGGACCTCGCAGACGACCTCTTTGCCGCCGTCGCCCTCGCCGATGGTCACCTTGAGCGCGTTGTAGATCGCGGGGACCTCGTCGGGGAAGCGGACGTCGATGACCGGCCCGATCACCTGGACCACTGTTCCTGTGTTCATAGCCTCTACTCCAGCCTCTCGTCTCTCGTGGCGTCTCAGCCGAGCGCCTCGGCGCCGGCCACGACTTCGAGGATCTCCTGTGTGATGGCCGCCTGGCGGGCCCGGTTGAGCGCCAGCGTGAGCGTCTCGAGCATCTCCTCGGCCGCGTCGCTGGCGTTGCGCATCGCCGTCATGCGCGCGCCCTGCTCGCTGGCGCTCGACTCCAGCAGGGCGCGGTACACGGCGATCTCGACGTACGCCGGCAGCAGCTTCTCGAGGATCTCCGCGGGATCCGGCTCGTACAGGTACGTGACCGGGCGCTTCTCCCCGTCCTCCCGCGTGATCGCTTCGCGCGGCACCGGGAGGATGACGTCGTCGAGCAGGGTCTGCTCGATGGGCGACGTGAAGTGGTTGTAGACGAGCCGCACGCGGTCGACCTCGCCGGACGTGTAGAGGCCGATGAGGTAGTCGGCGATGGCCCGCGCGTCGTGGTACTCGGGCCTGTCGCTGAGGCCCTGCCAGGACTTCTCGAGGCGGCAGCCCCGGAAGGTCAGCGTGCCGACGCCCTTGCGGCCGACGGCGACGACGCGCGTCTCGACGCCGTCGGCGCGCAGCCGGCCCTCGATCTCGAGCGCCCTGCGCACCACGTTGGAGTTGAACGCGCCGGCCAGTCCGCGGTCGCCGGTCATGGCCACGACCGCCACGGTGCGGACCTCGGGGCGCTCCTTGACGAGGGTGTAGTTGAGCGCCTCGGACGAGTACGTGGCGAGGTCGCTCATCATCTCGATCATGTCGCCGGCGTACGGCCGGAGCGCCTCGATGCGCTGCTGGTTGCGGCGCAGCTTCGCCGCGGCCACCATCTCCATGGCCTTGGTGATCTTGCGCGTGTTCTGGACCGACGCGATGCGGCGGCGGATGTCGCGGAGGGATGCCACGTCAGGCCTCGACCGCCTCGATGTCTTCGGCGGGGATGCCCGGCGCACCGGCCTCAGGCGCGAACGAGTTGTGGAACGCCTGGATCGCCTCGCGCAGCTTGGCGTCGCTCGCCTCGGAGACGATCTTCTCGTCGCGGATGGCCGCCAGCGTGTCGGCGCACTCGGCCTTGAGGTACTGGCGCAGACCTTCGCAGAACGCCGTCACACGGTGGACGTCGATGTCGTCGATGAAGCCGTTGCTGCCGGCGAAGATCACGGCGACCTGCTCCTCGACGGGCATGGGGTCGAAGCGGCCCTGGTTGAGCAGCTC
>CAIXSE010000803.1 GCA_903921965.1 uncultured Thermoleophilia bacterium
GGGAACGTCACCGCCGCGGGTGACAAGCGTGAGGACCGGTGGCTGGCGGAGGCGCTCCGCCGGTGCCGCCGTCAGGCCTTGCCCGCGTACTCCGCGCGGCCCGATTCGTAGAGGTCGCCGCCGTAGCAGTCGTTGACGACGATGGCGGGGAAGTCGACGACCTCCAGCCGTGCCACGGCCTCGGCGCCCAGCTCGGGCCAGGCGATGACCTCGTTGGCGACGATGCGCTGCGCGAGCAGCGCGCCGGCGCCGCCGGTGGCGGCGAAGTACACCGCCGGGTGCTCCCGCATGGCGGCCTTGACCTCGGCCGTGCGCAGGCCCTTGCCGATCATGCCCTTCAGGCCGTGCTCGAGCAGGAGCGGCGTGTAGGCGTCCATGCGGCCGCTCGTGGTGGGCCCGGCCGAGCCGATCACGTTGCCGGGCTTGGCCGGGCTCGGGCCCATGTAGTACACGACGGCGCCCTCGAGCTCGAAAGGAAGCTCCTCGCCGTTCTCGATGAGCGCGACGAGCCGCTTGTGGGCCGCGTCGCGCGCCTGGTAGATCACGCCGGTGATCTCCACCGCGTCACCGGCGCGCAGGTCCTTCACGGCCTCGTCCGTCAGGGGAGTCGTGACCTTCCTGCCCATATCGCCTCCTCCCCTCAGAGCTCGGCCGTCTTGTGCCGCTGCGCGTGGCACTGCACGTTGACCGCGATCGGCATGCTGGCGATGTGAGACGGCATCTCCTCGATGAACACGTCGAGTGCGGTGGTCGTGCCGCCCAGGCCCTGCGGCCCGATGCCGAGCGCGTTGATCTTCGCGAGCAGCTCGTCCTCCATGGCGGCGACGCGCTCGTCGGGGTGCGTGCTGCCCACGTCGCGGAGCAGCGCCTTCTTGGCGAGCAGGGTGACCTCGTCGATGGTGCCGCCGATGCCGACGCCGATGATCACCGGCGGGCACGGGTTGGAGCCTGCCTTGCTGACCGTCTCCACGACGGCGTCGACCATGCCGGCCCAGCCCTGCGCCGGCTTGAGCATGTTGAGTGAGCTCATGTTCTCGGCGCCGCCGCCTTTGGCCATCATCGTGAGGCGGACCTTGTCGCCCGGCACGATGGTGGTGTGCAGGATGGCGGGCGTGTTGTCCTTCGTGTTGCGCCGCGCGTGGCCGGGCTCCTCGGCCACCGACTTGCGCAGGTAGCCCTCGGCGTAGCCCTGGCGCACGCCCTCGTCCACGGCGGCGGCGAAGTCGCCGCCGGTGAGGTGCACGTCCTGGCCCACCTCGGCGAAGATCACCGCCAAGCCGGTGTCCTGGCAGATCGGCACCCTGTCGCGGGCGGCGATGTCGGCGTTCTCCACGAGCTGCCCGAGCACCTCGCGGCCCACCGGGCTCAGCTCGGTCTCGCGGGCCGCGCAGAGCGCGTCGTACACGTCCCGCGGCAGGTCGTAGTTGGCCGTGATGCAGAGGTCCTTCACCGCCGCCGTGACGGCGGCGACGTCGAGCTCCCTCATCGCGCGTCGTCCCCGCCGGCGTCGCCGGCGTCGCCGCCGTCCTTCTTGGAGGTGAACTTGCGGACCGCGTCGGCCGCCTTGTCGGCCGCCTGCTGCACCGCGTCGGCGGCCTTCTGCGCGGCCGGCCCGACGGCGTCGATGGCCTTGTCCATGTACTCACCGGCGAGGTCGACGCCGCGGTTGGCGGCGGCCTTCATGGCTTCCTTGCTCGGCGCCGGCGCGCGGCTGCCCTCGGGCATCGGGATGTAGCCGAAGGCCATCTGGTCGTGCACGAGGCCGCGGGCGCGGGCGATGATCGCCGTGGCCTCGGCGACCTCCTGCTCGAAGGTGAGGTCGGTGCGCAGCGCGATGCCCTGCTCGATGGCCTTCATGGCCACGGCCGCGGCCTCGCGCGGGAAGACCTCCCAGTCGTCCATGGTCGGCATGATGTAGTCGGCGCTCAGGCCCTTGTCCTCGGCCACCTTGGCGAGCTCGACCGCGGCGGCCATGCACATCTCGTCGGTGATGGTCTTCGCACGCACGTCGAGGGTGCCGCGGAAGATGCCGGGGAAGCCGACGGAGTTGTTGACCTGGTTCGGGAAGTCCGACCGGCCGGTGGCCACGACGGCGGCACCGGCCTCCTTGGCGTCCCACGGCCACATCTCGGGGATGGGGTTGGCGCACAGGAAGACGACCGGGTCCGGAGCCATCGCCCCGATCCACTCCGGCATGATCGTGTCCGGGCCCTGCTTGCTGAGGGCGATGCACACGTCGGCGCCCTTGAGCGCGTCGGCGATGCCGCCGGTGCGCCCCTCGGCGTTGGTGATCTGGCAGTACTTCCACTTGTCGACCCACTCGTCCTTGACGGCCTCGATGTCGGAGCGGTCCTTGCCGAGGATGCCCTTGCTGTCGACGATGCGGCACTTCGCGGGGTCGGCGCCGTAGGCGAAGATCAGGCGGCTGATGGCGACGTTGGCCGCCCCGGAGCCGACGAACGTGATGCTGACGTCGGCGATGTCGCGGCCCACGACCTTGAGGGCGTTGATGAGGCCGGCGAGCGTGACGCAGGCGGTGCCCTGCTGGTCGTCGTGCCACACGGGGATCTCGCACTCCTCGCGCAGCGTGTCGAGGATGCGGAAGCACTTGGGCTGGGCGATGTCCTCGAGGTTCACGCCGCCGAGGCCGGGCTGCACGAGCTTGACGAACTCGATGAACTTGTCCGGGTCCTTGGTGTCGACCATGAGCGGGAAGCCGTCGACGCCACCGAGGTACTTGTAGAGGAGGCTCTTGCCCTCCATGACGGGCATGCCGGCCTTGGGGCCGATGTCCCCCATGCCGAGCACGCGCGTGCCGTCGCTGATCACCGCCACCGTGTTGGCCTTGTTGGTGTGCTCGTAGACCTTCTCGGGGTCGTCCTTGATCTCCAGGCACGGGGCGCTGACGCCCGGCGTGTACCAGATGCCGAAGTCGTTGAAGTCGCGCACGCAGCACTTGAGGGTGGTCTCGATCTTGCCCTTGTAGAACGGGTGCAGGACCTTGGCGTCCTCCATGGGCTGGTAGGCCTTGGCCTTGAGTTCTTCGACCGTGGGCGTGCCGTCTGCGTTAGGCATGAGAGGACCTCCGTGTAGACAGACCGGCGGGGCTCCGGAGACCGCCGGGAGACGGGCGTGGACACCACATCGTGCTAACCGTATATCGGTCACGTGGAGCGGACAATGAAGCCGGGCGGGCCCGCGTGCAGCTGGCCGGGCGCCCGCCGAGGGCGCCGCGGAGGTCCGGGCCGAGCCTTCCCGGCGGACGGTGCAGTCACGGTGCGGTAAGCGGTTGTCACGTGTCACCCACGACGGTCGGAGAGCGCGGTGGCGGCGGGCGGACGAGCGTGGGCGCGAGGCGACCCGAGGCCTTCGCGAGGACGAAGCTGTCAGATGACACCCGCCGGGCGCAGCGACACCAGGCCCTGCGACGCCTCGCCCCGGGGCGGGATCACGGCTGGAGCACGCGCTCCCGGCGCCGGCCGCGGCGGAGTGCGACCAGCGCCACGACGAGCGCGTACACGAGCCCGAAGAAGAACAGCACCCAGAGCATCGGGACGAGGCCGCCGCGCACGCCGGCCCACACGGCGCCGGCCGTGAGAGCGGCCGCGACGACGGCGACGGCCGCCCAGGCGCCGCGCCGGCGCGACCCGTAGATGAGCATGAGCCCGGCGGCGAGCACCGTCGCGAAAGCGGCCAGCAGCAGGGCGCCGACGACGATCACGCCGCCGGGCGTGACCATGCGCGTGTACCCGGCGTCGACGATGGCCTCGCCGGCGGCGGCGCTGCGCGCCCCGAAGGTCACCGCCCAGGCGCCGACGGAGCCGTACCCGACCGCCCACGGGAGCAGAACGAGCGCGGCGAGCATGCGGCGCCCGGCGCCGCGCGCCGCGGGCTCCGCCGGCGCGTCGGAGGAGGCGGCCGCGGCGTGCTGGACGACGGCGTCCTCCGGAGTACCGGGCTGCTGGTCCTGCGGGTCGGTCTGGTCCATCATGGACCCAGTGTAGAGTCTCCGGCCCCGGTGTGCAGCGGGGCCGGTGTCGCCCGAGGAGGGCCCCGTGGACGACCCGCTCCTCACCGCAGCAGACGTCCTGTCCCGCGCCGGACGCGTCGTCGTCTACACCGGCGCCGGCGTGAGCAAGGAGTCCGGCATCCCGACCTTCCGCGACCCCGAGACCGGGCTCTGGGCGAAGTACGACCCCATGGAGCTCGCCACGGAGGAGGCCTACCTGCGGCAGCCGGAGTTCGTGTGGAGCTGGTACGAACACCGCTTCGGCATCGTCGCCTCGGCCGAGCCGAACCCCGGCCACCTGGCCATCGCGGAGCTCGAGACCCTGCTGCCCCGGGTCGTCGTCGTCACCCAGAACGTCGACGGTCTGCACCAGCGCGGAGGCTCGACGCACGTGATCGAGCTGCACGGCACGATGCACACCTTCCGCTGCATGTCGGGACGGCACCGCGACTACACGCGCGACGACCTGAGCGGGCAGACGCAGAAGCCCCCGCGCTGCCCGGACGGCGAGCTCTTCCGGCCCGAGGTCGTGTGGTTCGGCGAGAGCCTTCCGCCGGACGCCCTCCACGAGGCGCAGCAGCTGGCCGCACGCTGCGACGTCGTCCTCGTCGTTGGGACCTCCGGCGTCGTGTACCCCGCCGCGACGGTGCCGCTCATCGCCCGTCGGGCCGGCGCCGTGCTGATCGACGTGAACCCGGACCGCGACGAGCTGGCCGAGGTCGCCGACGTGCACCTGCGCGGCGCCGGCGGCGAGGTGCTGCCGGAGCTGGTCGCCGCCGTGAAGGAGCGGCTGGCCGGCCGACGCGGCGCGACCAATCCGCGCGGCGGCGGGGCCGGCTCGCCCGGGGTCAGCCGCGCTCGCCCGGCTTGAGGCCGGCGGCGGCGCGGCGCACGACCTCGGCGACGCGCCGGGCGCGCGTCTCGTCGCGTTTCGCGTCGAGCACCCAGTACACGTACTGGCGGCGCGGGGTCTGCGTCCACGCCTCCCACACGGCGGCCGCCTGCGGCGACGCCGCCAGCGCCCGCTCAAGGTCCGGCGGCGCGACGTCCCAGCGGCCGGACACGGCGGCGTCCCAGGCCCCGCTGCGCTTCGCCGCGTCGACGAGCGCCTGGCCCGGCGGCTGCATGCGTCCCTGGGCGGTCATGCGCTCGACCCGCGCGACGTTGGACTCGCTCCACACGCTGCGCGCCTTGCGGGGCGTGAACCGCACCGCGTA
>CAIXSE010000804.1 GCA_903921965.1 uncultured Thermoleophilia bacterium
CGCTGACGAAGAGCCTTCCGGCCTCGCGCCCGGACAGCCGCACCTTCACGCACACTGCGACGCCGTCCGTGACCCGCTCCTTGGCGATGTCGATCTCCACGGCCGAAGCCTAGCGAGGCCGTGGTGGCGTGGCAAGACGCCGCGAGGTGCCGCAGCGGGCGAGAGTGGCGCGGCGCCCGGGCGGGCTACTGGGCGGCCGCCAGCGGGACCACTGTGGGCGCCGGCTCGGTCACCACGGTGGCCGGTGCGCAGGCCTCGTCGCGGGCGGCCGCCAGCAGCGCGTGCGGGTCGCGCACGGTGGGGAAGGACGAAGCCCCGGCGCTCAGCGTCTGGCGGCGGCCGCCGATGAGGTTGCTGCTCACGTCGTGACCCATCTCCGCCGCCAGCTCCCGCGCTTCGCCCAGCGGGCGTCCCGGCAGCGACAGCACGAAGACGTCGCCGCGTACGCGGAACGCGGTGTCCTCTGGTCCCAGCCTGCGCCGGATGCGCCGCGCCACGCCCCGGACGAGCTCCTCGGTGCGCTCCTCGCCGAGGAAGTCCCGGGCGTCGCGGTAGTGGTCCAGGCGCAGTACGACGACGCTCAACGGATCGTGGTTCGCGAGGGCCTCGGCCATGCGCGACTCGAGCACGTCGTCCAGGCGCTCCGCCGTGTAGAGGCCGGTGCTCGAGTCGACGAGCGCCGGCCTTCGCGGTGCGGCCGCCCGCCGCCGCAGGCGGGTGGCGGCGACCCAGCCGCCGGCCGCGAGCACCGCCACCTTGGCGAAGGCGCCCACGCGGCTGCCGCCCAGCGACGGGTCCGCGATCGCGAGTACGACGAGCAGGAGGAGCGTGGGCGCGAGCAGGTACGGCCACTCGCGCTGCGGGGACACGGCGAGCTGGCCGAGCGCCAGCGCGGGGACCGCCGCCAGCAGCCAGCTCTCGGCGCCGCCGGAGAACGCGAGGACGCATCCCAGGAGGAGCCAGTCGGCCGCGGAGAACGTGAAGGCCAGGTGCTCGCCGCGCGTGCGCGCCACCTGGATGGACCAGAGCCCGACCAGGACGCCGAGCGCGGCGGGGAGGGAGGCGTGGCCGTACCCCAGGGCCAGCGCAGCCAGGGCGACGAGGGCGAAGAAGAGGGTGCGGAAGCGGCCTCGCAGCAGAGCCGGGTCCCGGCGGAGCCTGCGAGACGGACGGCTCACCAGCGAGCCGTCCGGGCCATGCAGAGCGATGTGGGTACGCGCAGCATGCGACGCCTATTCTGCACGAGTCGAGGCGGTCCTTCAAGGTCAAGTTCAGGGTTTGACTTGTGTGTTGTCGCACAAGACGACACTGCCGGCGGGAGGCGGCCGGCAGGCACCCCTGCGCCGCGGCCTGCTTCCCCGGCGCCCGCGCTCGGCTATAATCGTTGCCCCGTGGAGCGCACCCTCTTCCTCTCAGGTAACGAGGCCATCGCGCACGGCGCCGTGCGCGCCGGCGCGGGTTTCGCGTGCGGCTACCCCGGGACGCCCTCCACCGAGATCGTCGAGGCCGCCGCGCGGCTCGACGGCATCGTCGCGGAGTGGTGCATCAACGAGAAGGTCGCCGTCGAGACGGCCGTGGGTGCGTCCCTCGCGGGAGTCCGGACGATCGTCACGATGAAGCACGTCGGCCTGAACGTCGCCGCCGACCCGTTCATGACCCTGTCGCTCACCGGCGTGAACGCCGGTCTGGTGGTCGTCAGCGCCGACGACCCGGGCATGCACTCCTCGCAGAACGAGCAGGACAACCGCAACTTCGCGCGCTTCGCCAAGGTGCCGATGCTCGAGCCCTCCGACAGCCAGGAGGCCTACGACTTCCCGGCCGAGGCGTTCGCCCTGTCGGAGGAGTTCGACACGCCGGTGCTCCTGCGCTCCACGACGCGCCTCTCGCACGGGCGCGGCCGGGTGACGCCGCGCGCCGCCGTCGACGCCGAGCCGCGCGAGTACGCGCGCGACATCGGCAAGTACGTCATGGTCCCGCAGTACGCGCGGCAGCGCAACCGGCTCGTCCTCGAGCGCCTCGAGGCGCTGCGCGAGCGTGCCGAGCAGTCGCCCCTCAACGCGCTCGAGGCCGGCACGGCCGACTTCGGCATCATCGCCTCCGGCGTGGCCTACGCCTACGCCCGCGAGGCGTTCCCCGAGGCCTGGTTCCTCAAGCTCGGCATGTCGTACCCGCTGCCGTACGGCAAGGTCGAGCGCCTGTACCAGCAGGTCTCGCGGGTCGCCGTGGTCGAGGAGCTGGACCCCTTCATCGAGGACCAGGTACGCGCCCTCGGTCTGCCCGTCACCGGCAAAGCCGCCCTGCCGGCCGACGGCGAGTTCGACCAGGAACTCGTCTTCCGCGCGCTCGAGCCCTTCGTCTCGCGCCGCCCGCCGCGCCGCCGCCGGCCGGTCCGGCCGCCGGTGCTGCGGCCGGGGCACCCGGCCCAGCCGGCCGCACGGCTTCCGGTGCGCCCGCCCGTCCTCTGCCCGGGCTGCTCGCACCGCTCCGTGTTCACGGCGCTCCGCCGGCACAAGCTCGCGCCGATGGGCGACATCGGCTGCTACACGCTCGGCGCCCTTCCGCCGCTCCTCGCCATGGACAGTTGCCTCTGCATGGGCGCGGCCATCGGCATGATGGCCGGGTTCAACAAGGCGCTCGGGCGCAAGGCCGCGGCGGCCGTCATCGGCGACTCCACGTTCTTCCACTCGGGGATCACGCCGCTCGTCGACGCGCACTACAACGAGTCCTCAGGACTCGTGCTGGTGCTCGACAACCGCACCACGGCCATGACCGGGCACCAGGGTCATCCGGGTACGGGCCGTCACCCCGACGGCACGACCGGCCGCGCGATCGACCTCCAGAAGCTCTGCGAGGGCATCGGCGTGCGCTGCGCCACCGTCGACGCCGCCGATTTCCCCGCGCTGGACGCCGCCGTCAAGGAGGAGGTCCACGCGACCGGCCTCGGCGTCATCGTCGCCGTCGCCCCGTGCGTGCTCACGTACCGGCCCGAGCCCGGCACGGTCGCCGTGGACGACGAGCGCTGCAACCTGTGCGGCCTCTGCCTCGCGATCGGTTGTCCGGCGATCGCCAAGGGCGACGGCACGGTGGTCATCACCGAGAGCTGCACGGCGTGCGGCCTCTGCGTCGACGTGTGCCGGCGCGGCGCCCTCGCGCTCGCGGAGGCGGAGGCGTGAGCGGCATCACCACCGTCGCGCTCGCCGGCGTGGGCGGCCAGGGCATCCTGCTCGCCGCCGCCGTGCTCGCCGAGACGGCCGCGGCCGCGGGCCTGGACGTGAAGGCGAGCGAGGTCAAAGGCATGGCGCAGCGCGGCGGCAGCGTGCGCGGCACGGTGCGTTTCGGCGCGCAGGTGTGGTCGCCAGTCTCGCCCCACGCCGACGTCGTGATCGCCACCGAAGAGCTTGAAGGCTACCGCGCCCTCGAGACCATCGTCCCGGGCGGCACCCTCGTGTACGCGGCCACCACCCGCATCCTCCCCGGCGGCGTGCTGCGCGGTGAGGAGGAGTACCCGGGCGACCTCGGCGCGTTCGCCGCGCCGCGCGAGGTCCGCCTGCTCGCGATCGACGCGGAAGCACTCGCGCGCGAGGCCGGGTCGCTCCGGGCCGTCAACATCGTCCTGCTCGGCGCCGCCGCCACGGTCCTGCCCTTCTCCGCCGAGGCGTGGCAGACCGGGCTTGTCGCCGCCGTGCCGGCCAAGATCCTCGCAGTCAACGAGCAGGCGTTCGCCCTGGGGCGCGACGCCGCACACCAGGAGGTCGCGCCGTGAAGGTCACGCAGCTCACCGCTTTCCTCGAGAACCGCAGCGGGCGTCTCGCCGAGGTCGCCGACATCCTCGGCAACGCCGGCATCAACATCCGC
>CAIXSE010000805.1 GCA_903921965.1 uncultured Thermoleophilia bacterium
AGCCGGCTGCGGGACGGCGGAAGGGCCGGGTGAGGGATCGCCGCCGCCGTCGGCGCAGTCCACGGCGGCGCCTTCGGCGGAGCCCACGGCCGGGGGCGACCTCGTCGACCAGACGACCGGCGGCCTGCCCGATGAGACGGCCGCGGTCGACCGCGCCGAGATCGAGCGCCGGCTGGCGCTCCCGCGCTTCACGTACGTGGCGGAGACGGACATCCGCACGAGCGGCGGCACGTCGACGTTCCGCGGCGCGCTCGCCTTCATCGACTCCGAGACCGACCGGCTCGTCTCCCGGCCGCGGATGGGGACGCGCCCCGAGGCGGTGGCGGTCGCACCCGACGGCCGCCTCGTCTACGTGGGCGACGCGGATGTGCCGGTGGTGCACGTCGTCGACGCCGAGACGAAGAAGGAAGTGCGCACCGTGCCCCTGCCGGGGGTGAAAGCCTTCGACCAGAAGACCTTCACCGTGACCGGCAAGATGTGCTTCGCCGACATGCAGGGCTGCACGTCGGCGATCGCGTGCACGCCCGACGGCGCCGCCGTGCTCGTGCTGTCCAAAGCGGGGCTGCAGGTGATCGACACGACGACCTTCGAGGTGGTGCGCACGCTGGCCGGGCTGAAGGACGGCTTCGACCTGGCCGTCAGCTTCGACGGCACGCGTGCGTACATCGCGACGCTCGACTACCTGGGCCGCGGCGAGAAATCGCTGCTCGCCTGGGCCGACCTGCAGGTCGCCGGCGTCGGCGGCGGGCTGGCGCTGCTCGACCTCGCGAGCTGGCGGGTGGTGAAACGCGTCAAGTGCGGCGTCATCGGCGGCATGGCCGTCGACCCCGATGACAGCCGCGTCTTCGTCAGCGACTTCAAGCTGCAGAGCCTGCGCGCCGTGGACCCGGTGTCGCTGTCCGACCTCTTCGTGGTCGACCTGAAGTCGGGGAAGTCCAACAACTTCCAGCCGCGGGGCGTGGGCGTGCTGCCCGACGGCAGCAAGGTGTACGTGGTGTGCGCCGACACCTCGTACGGCGCCGCCGAGGACAGGGCCATGGGGCGGGCCACCGCGGACGAGTACTTCTGCGCCGTGGTCGAGCCGGCGTCGCAAGAGGTCGTCAGGAGGATCCCCCTGGACGCCTACTGACCCAACTGGATCGCCGTCCGGTCGGACGGCAAGAAGGCGTACCTCACCGGCGGGCCGCTGCGCCACGCCGTGGTCATCGACACCGTGAAAGACGTCGTACTCGGCGACTGCGGGGACAAAGAGGTGCAGACGGCCGGCGTGGCGGTGCGGCCGTTCTGGTGGTCCACCGCCTGCATGGAGGTGCTGGCCGGGCAGCAGTGAGGCAGCCGCGCCGCGGGCGGCCGCCGGCTCTCAGTGGCTGCCGCCCGGCGCGGAGCCTCCGGCGCCGTCGTCGTCAGTCCCTTGTCCGCCGCCGCCTTCCGTGCCTTGTCCGGCGCCGCCGTCGCCGGTCCCACTCGAGCCGCCGCCGTCCGAGCCGCCGCCGTCCGAGCCGGAAGGGTCTGGTGCGGGTGCCGCGGGCGTGTCCGGCGAGCCCGGGTCCGTCGCCGTGCCGCCCCCGGCGTCCCCAGGCTGGCCGCTTCCCGGGCCGTCCGGCGGACCGCCGGCGTCC
>CAIXSE010000806.1 GCA_903921965.1 uncultured Thermoleophilia bacterium
GCGTCGTCGTCGAACACGGCGAGGAGCATGTCGAACACCGCGTCGCGGTTGCGCCGCGAGACGCTCGCCGTGCGCCCGAAGTCGACGAAGGCGATGCGCCCGTCCGGCATCGCGAACAGGTTCCCGGCGTGCGGGTCGGCGTGGTAGAAGCCGAGGTCGAAGATCATCTTGAAGTAGGTCGCCACGCCGTCCTGGACCACGTGCGTGCGGTCGATGCCGGGCACGTCCTCCTCCTCGAGCTTCGTGCCCGGGACGCCGTCGATGAACGACATCGTCAGCACGCGGCTCGTGGAGTGATCCCAGAACACCTCGGGGAACACCACGTCCTTGTCGCCGGCGAACGCCTCGCGGAAGCGGTCCATCGACCGTCCCTCGTGCGTGTAGTCGAGCTCCGCACGCAGGACGTCGGCGAACTCCTGCGCGAGCGCCGACACGTCGTAGTCCTTGCCCCACTGCGTGTGCATGGTGACCTTGCGGCCGAGGTCGACGAGGATCTCGAGGTCGATCTCCATGGTCTCGGTGACGCCGGGGCGCTGGACTTTGACGGCGACCGGCGTGCCGTCGGGCAGCGCCGCCCTGTACACCTGCCCGATGCTGGCGGCGGCGATGGGCGTCTCGTCGAACTCGGCGAAGAGCTCGTCCACCGGCGCGCCCAGTTCCTGCTCGATGCGGGTACGCATCTCGTCCCAGGGCAGGGTGGGCACGTCGTCCTGGAGCTTGGCGAGCTCGACGGCGAGGTCGGGCGTCACGAGGTCGCGGCGCGTGGCGAGGATCTGGCCCATCTTGATGAACGCGGGCCCGAGCCGCTCGAGGGCCCGGCGGATGCGCACCGCCCGCGGCAGGTCCTTCTCGGCGAGGCCCTGCTCCTCGATCGCGGCCTCCTCGGGCGCGTGCTCCTCGAGCCCGGAGCCCCGCATCACGTTGAAGATGCGCTCATCCCACAGGACCTTGGCGATCTCGCGGTAGCGGGCGCGGCGGCGGGCGCCGCGGCTCCCCGCGGGGTGCGCGCTGGCCATGCATCCTCCCTTCGGGCGCGGGGCCGGGCGCAGGGGCCGGGCCCGCACGGGCGCCGCAGCCACGCCGGGGCGGCGCGGGGTCGTGTGTGTGCGGTCCAGCCTATTCCGCGCGGGCGCCGGAGGTCCATGCCGCGCGCGGGCGCGGGCGCCTGAGGGACGTGGCGGCAAGCGGGCGGCGGCGTCTCTCGCCGCGTGTCCCCGCGGGCGCGGCCGCGTGCGTACGCGGCCGGGGCCGGCGACGCGCCGCGCGCGCCCCCGGCCCCGGCCTGCCGGCCGTGTCGCCCGCCTCAGGCGACGATCAGCTCCGGCTCCCTGACCGGCACGGCGAACTCGAGCGGCTCACCGGGCTCGGGGACGAGGCGCCCGGCGTCCACCCAGATGCGGCGCGAGGCGCGCGAGGCCACCCAGCTGTCGTGGGTGACCATGACCAGGGTCTGGCCCTGCTCGCGCCAGAGACCCTCGAGCACGCCGATGATGTCGCCGCGGGTGCGCTCGTCCAGGTTGCCGGTGGGCTCGTCGGCGAGGATCACGCGGGGCTCCCTGACGAGCGCCCGCGCGATGGCCACGCGCTGCTGCTCGCCGCCGCTCATCTCCGAGGGCAGGTGCCGCGCGCGGTCGGCCAGGCCCACGCCGGCGAGCGCCTGCGTGGCGCGCCGGCGGCGCTCGCCGGCCTCCACGTGCCACGGCACGAGGGCCGTCTCCACGTTCTCCTGGGCGTTCAGGGTCGGTATGAGGTTGAAGCCCTGGAAGATGAACCCGAACGAGTGGCTCCGGAGCTCGCTCAGCTCCCGTTCACCCATGCGCGCCAGGTCGCGGCCCTCGAACCCGAGGCTGCCGCCCGAGGGCCGGTCCATGGCGCCCAGCATCTGCAGCAGCGTAGTCTTGCCGGAGCCGGTGGAGCCCTGGATGGCGAGGAACTCGCCCTCGTCGACGACGAGGTCCACACCCGCCAGGGCGTCCACCTTCTTGCGGCGCTGCGTGTAGCGCTTGGTCACGTCGCGAAGTTCGTACAACATGTCTCCTCCGTTCCGCCAGGCCGGAGCGCCTGCGGCGTCCGGCCCGGCTCCATCGGTGTGTCAGTCGACCCGGCGCAGGGCGTCGGCCGGGCGCAGCCGCGAAGCCCGCCAGCCGCCGAAGGCGCCGGCGATGAGGGCGCCCGCCAGGGCCAGGCCGGCGGCGACGCCGATCAGCTGCAGGCTCACCGGCGCCGTGAGGGCGACGCTGACGCTCTGCGCGGCCTGCTGCATGCCGGGAGGTCCGGCCTGGGCGGCGTTGCCGAGCGTCGCCTTGAGCGCCGGCGAGAAGGCCGCGATCAGCCGCGCGCCCAGGACGCCGATGGCGATGCCGAGCACGGCCCCGATCACGCCCTGGACCAGCGACTCGCCGAGCACCTGGGCGACGATGCGGCGGCTCTTCCAGCCGAGCGCCTTGAGCGTGCCGAACTCGCGCACGCGGCGGGAGACGGCGGAGACCGTCAGCAGGCTGGCGACGGCGAAGGCGGCGACCAGGGCGGCGCCGGCCAGCCACTTACCGAGCCTGTCGGCCAGCGTGGAGGCGCTGGAGAGCGAGCCGCTCACCTGGCTCGCCAGGTCGGAGGACGTGGTCACGGTGGCCTTCGGCATGAGGGCCTTGATCTCGCTCTTGACCTGGGCGATGACCGTGGCGCTGTCGGCCTTGACGTAGATCTGGTTGACCTTGCCGGCGTTGTCGCTGAGCTTCTGGGCCCACTTGAGCGGGATGTACATGTCGGACGAGCTGCTGCCGCTCGGCAGCGAGACGATGCCGACGATGGTGAACTTCGTCCCGTCGATCTTCTTCGTGTCGCCGACCTCGAGTGAGTTCTGCTTGGCGTAGGCGCGGGTCACGACGGCGACCCTGGCGCTCGCGTCGGCGCTCGTGAGCTCACGCCCGGACGACACCTGCGCGGCACTCAGCGGGCCGAGGGTGAGGTCGTCGGTCTCCACACCGGAGACGGTGAGCTGGGAGACGTTGATTGGGGCCATCTGCGTCTGGCCCTGCTGCGACGAAGAGGAACCGCTCGAAGAGGAGCTGCCCGAGGACGGAGGGGCGGCCTGCGCGCTCGAGGAGCCGCCCGTGGATGTGGCGTACTTGCCGCTCACGTCCATGACCTGCATCTCGATGCTGCCGCTGACGGCGGCGACGACGTGCTGGTCGTCGCCCTCAGCGGCACCAGCATGCTCCCCACGTTGCGCGAGCCCGAGCTCCTCGAGGTCGCCCCGACGCACGGTCGCCGGCCCAGGGTCGGCGACGTGCTCTACTTCCGCTCGCCGCAGGACGGCTTCATGGTGGTGCACCGCGCGGTCTCGGTGGGTCCGCAGGGAGTGCGCACGCGCGGCGACAACTGTACGGGCCCGGACCCGTGGGTGCTCGGAGCGGACGACATCCTGGGCAGGGTGGTGGGAGCGCGACGGGGAGCGACGCGGCGAACGGTCGCCGGCGGCGGTGCCGGCCGCGTCGCGGCCGACTCGGCGCGCATCCGTCGCGCGACCGACCGCGCCGTGAGCCCGTGGCTGCACAAGGCCTACACGCGCGCGGCCGTGAGCGGCATTCCGCGCGCGGCATGGACGCGCCTTGCACCTCCCCGCCTGCAGCCGCGCGTCGTGCACTTCGGCGAAGGCCCACTGGCCACTGACAAGGTCGTGCTTGGGGGGCGCGAGGTGGCTCGCTACGACCACATCCGTCGGCGGTGGATCATCCGGCGGCCTTACCGCCTCGTCGTGGACGACGCGACGCTGCCGCCCATCCCGCGACCGATCATCCGCAGGCCACTCAGCGGAAGGTCCGACGAACGCGGCGACCCGGCGTGATGTGGCCGGTCGGCGCGAACACCGCAGCTGCGTACTTCCGGGCGAGTCTGGCCGGCCGCAGGACGGGGTAGAGCACAGCGAGCGGCTCGGGCACCGCCATGGCTGCCCAGTCCTCGCGACTGGGCAGCAGGGCGCGAGCCAGGAGGTGCCGGACGGTATCGGCGAGATCGTCCTCACTCAGGCCGTCCCACACGAGATCGGAGAAGTCGGCGGCGAACGCTGCGCCGCGTGCCGCCTCGGCCGGCCGCGCCGCCACCCCGTCGAGGTGGGCGGCGTAGCCGGGGGCGACCCGGTCGGCACGCAGGAGGCGGTGCAGTTCGCCGGGCACCGGCACGGCGAAGGGGCGGCAGGCGTGAGCCACACCGACCACGAGACGACGCAGGCAGCCGAGCTCCCGGGCCGTGGCACAGATCGCCGGCCACTCACCGGCGGTCACGCGGTCCACCTGGACGGCGACCGCGAGGCGAAGCTCGAGCGTCTGCCAGCGATGACGAGCGCTGTGGAGCACACTGAGCAGCAGCTGGTCCGCAGCGCCGGGCGCCCGGACCGACCCCCCCAGTAAGGGCAGGTCGCGCGCGCCCGTGAGCAGCCGGTCCGTCTGGATCGTCCTCGGACTGCTGCCCACCATGAGCTGCCAGTGCAGATCCACTTCGGGCTCTCCGCGAATGCCTACCAGAGAGATCTCGCTCTCCCACCGGGCTCGTCCGATGATGCGGTCGTTGAAGCGCAGCGCGTCACGGAACCCGTTGGCGAGCAGGACCCGCCGCGCGTCGTCGACGTCCGCGCGCCGGACGACGATGTCGAGGTCGCCGAACGCGCGCAGCGACGGGTCGCCGTAGAGGTCCTGGGAGAGCGCCGGTCCTTTCACCGACAGCATCGGGATGCCCTCGTCCTCGAGCGCCTCCGCGAGGGCCAGCAGCTGGCCGCCCCGAAGGACCGTCCACCGGTTCATGAGCCGCCGCTCCGTAACGAGATCTTCGATGACGGATTCGGGGACGCTCGCGGGACGCACGGCGACAAGGCGCTGGGCGAGCAGACCGAGGACATTGTGCAGTCGGGCCAGCTCGATCGTCCCTGGCCAGTCACACACCTGCTCGGCCGCTGCGACCACGGCGGCTTCGCTCGCCGCCGGGAAGGCCATGATCGGCAGCAGCGGGGTCGGGTCCGACGCCCGGACGACGGAGGTCACCTCAGGCACGTGCGCGGACCTTCGACCGCACGCGGCATGCCCCGCACCTGCAGTCAGGCCGACTCACGGAGGATCCCGCGTTCCATGAGAGCCCGGGCGAAGCCGAGCACGTCCGCCTCCGCCTCAGCCAAGGAGATTCCGGACTGGCCGGCAAGCGCGGCGGCGACAGTACCCAAGGTGGCTGTGCCGTCAAGGGCCCGCCACACGATCCTCCCGGTGCCGTTCAGCGTGAACAGGTCCTCCACGCCGTCGCCGATCCCGACGACGGGGGCGAGGACGACCACTTCACCTTCGGCCTCCCGCGAAACGACGCCCTTCGCCGGGACGCACACACTGCTGAGCGTGAGATGGGAAGTCATGCTCCTCTCCTGCGCCGGACACCGCGTGCGCTCGTCCGTCACGGCGACCATGACAGAGTACATCGCCGGCGGAGTGGCGCGCCTCGCGAGCGGATGCCGGGCGAGCCTCCGCACGTTCAGAGACCTCACAGCAGACTCTCAGGAAAGCGGCGTATCATCCGGTGCCAGAGAGCGCTTCCGGCACCCGGCACGCAGCAGCGGCACAACGAGGGGGGACAGATGACCGACCAGGGCGACGCGAGCGGCACCCGCGTCC
>CAIXSE010000807.1 GCA_903921965.1 uncultured Thermoleophilia bacterium
AGAGAAGATGACCTGGGTGAGCGGCGTCGTCGCCGTCGTCGTCCCGGTCGCGTACTTCATCATCATGCTGGGGCGCCTGCAGGAGACGTCGGCGTCCGCGATCGCCTACCAGGTGCCGCGCATCGTCGCGGTCGTCGCCTCGATCGTGCTGAACATCGTGGGCGCGATCGCGGTGTCCATCGGCGCCGGCATCTCGGCCGAGCTCCACGGCCGCAAGGCCGAGGACGAGATCGAGCGCAAGGACGAGCGCGACAAGAGCATCGCCCGTCGCGGCGACCTCATCGGCTTCTACGTGTCGTCCGTCGGGCTGGTCGGCGCGCTGGTCCTCACCATGACCGAGGCCGACTACTTCTGGATCGCCAACACGATCTACCTGGCGTTCGTGGTGGGCAGCGTGGTCGGCACCGTGGTGAAGCTCGTCGCCTACCACCGGGGCTTCTGACCATGACCAGGCCGACGCGCGTCACCAACCGCATCCGGGCCCTGCGCTTCGCGGCCGGCGAGATGACGCAGGCAGAGCTCGCCGACCGGCTCGGGGTGACCCGGCAGACGATCATCGCCGTCGAGCAGGGCAAGTACTCGCCGTCGCTGGAGATGGCGTTCCGCATCGCGCGGGTGTTCGGGGTCCCGCTGGACGAGGTCTTCGAGTACCCCGGGGAGGGCTGAGCGATGACCGCACCGCACACCGTGCTCCTGCTCGGCGGCACCGGGCGCACCGGCGGCCGCGTCCTGCAAGAGCTGCTGACCCGCGGCGTCGAGGTGCGCGCCGTGGTCCGCTCCGCCGGGCGGCTGCCGGCCGGCGTCGCCGGCGACCCGCGGCTGCGGGTGGTCGAAGGCGACGTGCTCGGCCTCAGCGACGAGCGCCTCGCGGACCTCGTCCGCGGCTGCGACGCCGTGGTCTCGTGCCTCGGCCACCGGGCCAGCCTGGCCGGCGTCTTCGGAGCGCCGCGCGACCTCGTCACGCGAGCGGCGCGGCGGATCTTCCGGGCGCTGACGACGCTGTGCCCCGAACGCCCGGTCCGGTTCGTCCTCATGAGCAGCGTCTCCGTGGACCGGCCCGGCGCACGCGACCCGCGCCGCGGGCGCCTCGAGCGCGCCTTCCTCCGGGTGCTGCGCGGCCTGGTCCCTCCCGCGAGGGACAACCAGCGCGCCGCCGACTTCCTCGCCGGCGAGGTGGGGACGGACGACCCGTACCTGCGGTGGGTCGCCGTCCGCCCCGACTCGCTGCGCGAGGGCGAGGCCGCACCGTACGCCCTGCACGACGGCCTCGTGGACAGCCTCCTGCGCCCGGGCTCCACGACCATGGCCGGCGTCGCCGACTTCATGGCCCGCCTGGTCACCGACCCGGGCACGTGGGCGGAGTGGCGCGGCAGGATGCCGGTCGTCGTCACCGAGACGGCGAGGTGACCGCCCGGTCCTCTGCCCCGGCCGCCCGCCGTCCGCGGCAGCCCCGGCCGGATCCACAGCGCGCACTCGGCGCCGGGCTGTAGGCTGTGTGCGTGAGAGGGAGGAGCCACACTGTCGCGTGGGCCGCCGTCGTCGCCGTCGCGGCGGCGCTGGCCTGCCTGCCGCTCGCGCAGCCGCGGGCCGGGCACGCGCGGCCGCTCTCGGGCGGCGGAGCGACCGGGCAGCCGGCCGCCTCGAGCGAGACCACCGCCAGCCCCACCCTGACGACGGCCGTGCTCGGCGACGTGGCCGTCCACAAGGGACGTACGGCCACCATCCGCTTCCGCTGCGACGACACGGGCGGCGGCGAGGCGGCCGCCGACCTGCTGGTGACCGGCGAGGACGGCAAGGTCGTCCGCACGCTGGTGCGCCGCCGCACGGTCGCGGCGGGGACCACCCAGACCTGGAGCGGCAAGGTGACGCTGGCGCCCGGCCGCTACGCCGTCACGGCGCACGCGACCGACGCCGCCGGGCGCCCCGAGTCGCGGGCCACGCCGGCGCAGCTGCGCGTGCTGGCGCCGCCCGTACCCGTGGTGCCGACGGCCGGAGCGAGGCGCACCGCCTTCGCCTGGGCGGCCGCACGCGCCGGCCGGGTCGCCGTGGCCGTCGTCGACAGCCGCGGCCACGTGCGCGGCTACCACGCCGCCGAGGGTTTCACGAGCGCCAGCGTCGTGAAGGCGATGCTGCTCGTCGCCTACCTGCGCGGCCACGACACGGTCTCCGACGGCATGAGCGGCGTGCTCGAGCGCATGATCGAGGAGTCGGACAACGACGCCGCCGACGTGGTGTACGGCGTCGTCGGCCGCGGCGGGCTCGAGCGCCTCGCCCGCCTCGCCGGCATGAAGGGCTTCCGCACGACCGGCGCCTGGATCACCACACGCGTGACGGCCGCCGACCTGGCTCTCTTCTTCCGCGACATGCACCGCTGGCTGCCGGCCCGGCACCGCGCCTTCGCGGACCGGCTCCTGAGCCACATCACGCCCTACCAGTGCTGGGGCATCCCGGCGGCAGCCCGGCCCCTCGGCTACCGCGTGTACTTCAAGCCCGGCTGGCTCGGGGCCTGGGTGCTGGCGAACCAGGCTGCCCGGCTGGAGCGCGGCAGGGTACGCATCGGCCTCGCCGTGCTCACCGACGACAACCCGGCCGAGGACTACGGCAAGGACACGGTCGCCGGCGTCACCGCCAGGCTGCTGCGCCGCTGATCCCGCGGCCGGACCCGCTCGCCCCGACCGTCCGCCGGCTGGGCTCATCCTCGCGCGCAGGGGCGTGTGATAGCGTCCGCGCATGGGGTCACGCGCCGCTCCCGGGGCAGTTCCCGCGGCGCGCGACCGGTCACACGGAGCCGCGAGGCAGGGGGCCGGCATCATGCACACCAGGCGCACCATCCGCACACTCACCGCGTTGACGGTGGCGCTCGCCGCCGTCCTCGTCGCCGGGCCGGTGGCGAGCGCCGCGGCGCAGGGACCGGCCACCGAGCCGGTGCACCCCGCGGCGGCCGCGACCGTCGACATGACCCAGCTGGGGCAGACGACCGCGTCGCTGCCGGCGTCAGACGCCGACGCCGCCCCGCACCTCACGCCCGGCCCGCTGTGGCCCGCCGGGCGCACGAGCACGGCGGCGCTCGGGCTGTTCTCGGCTCCCCGGCTCGCGGGGCGCACGGCGTCGGCCGCCAACGGCATGGTCTCGCCGGCGCCGGCGCAGACGTTCGTCGGCCTCGACGACATCCGCAACCTCTCCACCGGCTACCGCTACATCCCGCCGGACACCGACGGGGCAGTCGGCCTGACCAAGGTCATGTCCGGCCTCAACAACAACTACCGCATCTTCACGAAGAGCACGGGCGCGGTGCTCAGCACCGTGGGCGTGGAGGCGTTCTGGAGCGGCCTGGGCGTCGTCTGGCCGTTCGACCCGAAGACGCTCTACGATCCGATCAACGACCGCTGGATCGCGACGGCGCTGGCCTTCGACGAGTTCGACGGCAACGACTCGGCCATCCTGCTCGGCATCTCGCAGACGTCCGACCCGAGCGGCCAGTGGTCCCTGTACCGCATCGCCGCCGACCCGTCGCTGG
>CAIXSE010000808.1 GCA_903921965.1 uncultured Thermoleophilia bacterium
CGGAACGGGGACGAGCAGCCGCAGCGGTAGCCCTCGTGCTCGGCGAACGCCAGCGACGTGTCGTAGGTGAAGCCGGCCGACTCAAGGAACGGTAGGGTCTCGTGGTAGAGCGCTCGCAGGTAGTGGTAGCGGATGCCGGTGACCTCGGCGCCGGCGTGGCGCGCGAGGTCGTCGCGGTCGCGTGCCACCTCGCCGGCGCCGAGCCGGTCGGCGTCGTTGCCGTGCAGGCCCACCTCGCGCCGTCCGCGGCGCAGCAGGCGCAGGGCCGCGGGGATCTTCTCGCGATAGACCTCGGGCTGGTTACCGTCGCGCTTGTGCGTGTGCCGCGCGATCACGTAGAACGTCGACGAGACCCCCCGGTCGTCCTCGCCGGTGAGGATCTGCGGGAAGGTCCAGAAGGGGTCGGTGCCGTTGGGCAGGTGGCGCAGCACGAAGTCGGTGACGTCGCCGAACTCGCGGCTGAACGCGACGGCGTTGCGGGCGCGCGCAGCTCGCACGGCCCGGTAGCCGGAGGCGGCGAAGCCGCGCCGGGTCCACCGCCAGAGGTTGTCCACGTCGTGCGTGAGGGCGACGGCGAACTTCCTGCCCGGGCCCCAGACCCAGCCGGGCTCCGGGAGCGGCGCGAGCCCGAGTTCGCGGAGGCGCGGGGCGAGCACGGCGCGCAGGACCTCGACGTAGCGGTCCACCGCCGGGTCCTCGATCGCGAGCGCCGGCTGCGTCGCGAAGACGCTCGCCTTGTACGGCAGGCGTCCGTGCTTGTCGCGCTCGAGCACCGTGTGCTCGTCCCAGCACGCGAGCAGGACGAACGCCGAGGCGACGAGGTCGGCCGGGACGGCGAAGCCGGACTCCCGGCCGGCCGGCCAGGCGGCGACCGCGTAGGTGGCTCCGCTGCCGCGGCCGGCGAAGGCGCCCTCGGGCAGCGCCCGGTCGCCGAGCAGCAGCTCGACGGCGCCGGCGTCGCACGGGATCGTGGGCACGCCGGAGACCGGCTCGGGCGCGTACGCGAGGGCGGCGCCGCCGGCCTGCGCCGGGTCGTGCGTCACCAGGGCCCGGCGCCCGAGCGGCGCCAGCAGCGTCTCGAGCACCCAGGCGGCGCGCGGCGCGAAGCGCCCGGGCGCGCCGACGTACACGGTCAGCTCGGGCACGGTCATCCGGCCGTCCTCCTCTCCGCGTCGCGCGGCGGCCAGGCCGTCACACGTCGGCCCTCGCCCGCGGCGCCCGCGTCGCGACCTGCTTCGCCACCGTCCAGGCGTTCAGCAGACCCGGCACGGGGTCGGCCAGCGAGTGCAGGCCGTCCACGCGCGTGCCGGGCAGCGAGCGCAGGTACGCGAGCGGGTCGCGCTGGCGCCTGGCGACCTCGAGCAGCGCCAGCGGGACGTCCTTGTTCGCGACGATCCACTTGACACCGTCGATCTGGCGCGGTGCCACGTACGGCCGCCCGACGGCGTCGCTGTACGCAGCGTACGACAGGTTCACGCCGCAGGCCGCGGCGAGGCTGTGCCACTTCCAGTGACGGGCGTTGACCTCCATGAGGCAGAAGCACCCGTCGCGCGGGTCGCGCTTGAACTCCACCTGGCTGACGCCGTGGAAGCGCAGTTCCTGCAGGAGGCGCAGGGCGGCGCCGGCGAGGCCTTCGTCCCAGCGGCTCACGCCGGCGAGGCAGCTGCCGCCGGCGTGCGGGTACTGGCGCAGCTTGTGCCCGGTGAACACCGCCAGCGGGCGCGAGCCGGCGTCCAGGTAGGAGCCCACCGTC
>CAIXSE010000809.1 GCA_903921965.1 uncultured Thermoleophilia bacterium
GAGCTTGCCGCCGACGATCATGAGGCAGGCCATCACCAGCGTGTACAGGGTGATGGCCGTCTGGATGCCCGTGACCGTGGTGCCCAGATCGTTCGCCACGGTCGCGATGGACACGTTCATGACGGAGCTGTCCAGCGTCATGAGGAACTGCCCCAGGGCCAGGGTGAACAGCACGAGGCCCGCGCCGGCCGCTGCCGCCTTGGCGGCCTTCCCCGGCGCCTGCTTTCCCGCGGTCTGTGTGTCCGCCATGCCCTCCCCCTCTCCGGACCTCGCCAGGCCGGTCGTATTCTACGCCACCGCGGGCGACGACCCAGCATGCTGACCGCATGGCAAGGGAGCGCTCCGCGCCGGGCACCGGGTGCCCCCGGCACGTGCCACGCGGCGTGGTTTCGCCCCGGGTACCGTAGACAGTCGACAACGGACGTATGGCGCGGCCGTACTCACCACGACACCAGCGGAGGGACACCCATGAGCGACGCACCTCTCGACCTGTACATCGCCGGCTACACCGACCCCGACGCGGCCAAAGAAGACTTCGACGCGCTCAAGAAGGCGCAGCGCGAGGGCGTGGTCTTCATCGACGGCGCCGTGCTCATCAGCCGCGACGACGACGGCAAGATCCACGTCAAGGAGACCGGCGACCACGATGTCCTCAAGGGCTCGGTCATCGGCGTCGGAGCCGGCCTCGTCGTCGGCCTCTTCGCGCCGCCGCTGCTGGGCGCCCTCGTCGTGGGCGGCGTGATCGGCGGTCTCGTGGGCAAGCTCGTCAAGACGCACGAGGAGAACAAGATCCAGAAGGACGTCGAAGACACGATCCCGCCGGGCACGTCCGGCATCGTCGCGGTCTTCGAGGAGGTCTGGGTGGACGAGGTCGAGCGCCAGCTCAAGAAGGCCGCCAGGAAGGCCTGCAAGCAGGCCGACAAGGAGACCGCCAAGGAGCTCAAGGAAGCCCTGAAGGCGGAGGAGACCGCCTGACCGGTCCGATGTCCGCGAGTCAGGTCCACGAGCGCGGCAACGGAGCCGCGACGCTACCGACGGAGGAGCCGCATGAGTGAACTGATGGTCCTCGGCTTCGAGGACGAGGCCGCGGCCGACGCGTTCGGCCTCAAGCTGGCCCAGATGCAGAAGGACATGATCGTCGAGCTCCAGGACGCCGCCGAGGTCATCCGCGACCCCGACGGCAAGCCGCACGTCAAGCACGGTCACGGCATGGTCGGCGCCGGCGCCCTGGGCGGTGCCTTCTTCGGCATGCTGTTCGGCTTCCTGTTCTTCATGCCGTTCCTGGGCCTCGCCATCGGCGCCGGCCTCGGGGCGCTGTTCGGGAAGATGGGCAAGGACAGCATCGACCAGGGCGTGCTCGAGCAGATGGGCGATGCGGTACCGCCGGGCAAGGCCGGCTGGTTCCTGCTCATCGGGCAGATGACCGAAGACAAGTTCCTGGCCGAGGTCGAGGGTACGAACGCCAGGGTCGTGCGCACCAACCTCACGCAGGAGCAGGAGGACGCGCTGAAGGAAGCGTTCGGGGCCGGCAAGCACAAGAAGTGAGAGTCAGGCGGCGCGCCTTCGGCGCGTGATGCACGACGACGGGGGCGGGGCGCCGCAGCGGCACCCCGCCCCCGTCGTGTTCGGCTATCCGCGCCGCGTTCCGGGACTCAGGGGTCGCAGAGCGCGGCGGCGCCCTTCTCGAAGCGCATCTTGCACATCGCGTACTCCTCGGGCACCGCGATGGGGTAGTCGCCGTCGAAGCAGGCGCGGCAGAACTCGGTGCGCGGCAGGCCGGTGCTGGCCTGCAGGCCGTCGAGCGTGAGGTAGTGCAGGCTGGTGGCGCCGACGTGCTCGCGGATCTCGTCGACGCTCTTGTTGGCGGCGATGAGCTCGGCGCGCGTGGCCATGTCGATGCCGTAGTAGCAGGGCCACTGGATCGGCGGCGAGCTGATGCGCAGGTGCACCTCGGCGGCGCCGGCGTCGAACAGCATCTTCACCAGCCGGCGCGTCGTGTTGCCGCGCACGATGGAGTCGTCCACCACGACGAGGCGCTTGCCGCGGATGACCTCCTTCAGCGGGTTGAGCTTCATGCGGATGCCCACCTGCCGCAGCTGGTCGTCGGGCTGGATGAAGGTGCGGTGCACGTAGCGGTTCTTGATGAGGCCCTCGGTGTAGGGGATGCCGGACTCGGCGGCGTAGCCGATGGCCGCCGGCATGCCGGTGTCGGGTACCGGGATGACAAGGTCGGCCTCGACCGGGGCCTCCATCGCCAGGTGGCGGCCCATCTGCTGGCGTGCGAGGTGCAGCGTCTTGCCGGCGACCACGCTGTCCGGCCGCGCGAAGTAGATGAACTCGAAGATGCACAGCGCCGGCCGCGAGCCCTCGAGCTCGACGCGCGCGCTGCGCAGGCCGTGCTGCTTGTCGACGATGACGATCTCGCCGGGCTCGATGGCGCGCACGAAGTGGGCGCCGATGATGTTGAGCCCGGCGGTCTCGCTGCTGATCACCGGGTGGCCCTCGTAGTCGCCGAGGCACAGGGGGCGCACGCCGTACGGGTCGCGGAAGCCGACGAGGGAGTCGCCGCTCATGACCACCGCCGAGAAGGCGCCGCGGATCTTGGCCACGGCGGTGCGCACCGCTTCGAGCAGGTCGCTGTCGGCCTCGTGGGCGATGAGCGCCGTGATGACCTCGGTGTCGGTGGTGCCCGAGAACCTGACGCCCTGCGCGATGAGCTCGTCGCGCAGTTCGGTGGTGTTGACGAGGTTGCCGTTGTGGCCCAGGGCGATGACGTCGCCGTTGCGGCTGCGCACCAGCGGCTGCGAGTTCTGCCAGTGGCTGGCGCCGGTGGTGCTGTACCGCACGTGGCCGACGGCGTGCTGGCCGCTCAGACTCTGCAGCATCTGCTCGTTGAAGACCTGGCTGACCAGGCCGAGGTCCTTGATGACGGTGATCTGGCCGTCGTCGCTCACGGCGATGCCCGCGCTCTCCTGACCGCGGTGCTGCAGGGCGTAGAGGCCGAAGAAGGTCAGGCGTGCGACGTCGTGGCCCGGCGCGTGGATGCCGAACACGCCACAAGCGTCGTGGAAGTGATCGTCGTGCAAAACGCCAGATCCGATCTGGTCAGGCGCGCCACTGGGGCAGCGCCTCGTAGGCGGGATGGAGCCCGCTCACCGGGACGGCCGCGGACTCCTCGGCGTCAATGGTACACCGCGAGACCCCCGGCGGTCACTCTGCCGCGACGGCGCTGGTGCCGGCCCGCGCGCGTCCGCTCCGGCGCCGGCTCCGGGCGGCGCGGACCACCTCGCCGGTCAGTCGTCCGCGACCGGTCTGCCGAGCGTGAAGGAGAAGGTCGCGCCCTTCTCGACCTCACCCTCGCCCCAGACGCGGCCCCCGAGGCGCGTCACGAGGCGTTGCACGGTGGCCAGGCCGATGCCGTCCCCGGGGAAGTCGGCTTTGGGGTGGAGGCGCTGGAAGGGACCGAACAGACGGGCGGCGTGGGCCATGTCGAACCCCGCGCCGTCGTCGCGCACGAAGAAGACGGTCTCGCCCTCGGACTGCGCCGCGCCGACCTCGATGCGGGCGGCAGGGTGTCTGGACGTGTACTTGCAGGCGTTGCCCAGGAGGTTGGCGAGGACGACGCCCAGGGCGGCGGCGTCGGTCCGGGCGGTGAGGCCCGGCGCGATGACGAACTCGATCTGCCGATCCGGGTGTTCGTCGCTGAGCCCGCCCGCGATCTGGGCCGCGAGGGCGCTCACGTCGACCTGCTCGGGCAGCAGGTCCTGCCGCGACGCCCGGGAGAGGACCACGAAGTAGTCGATGAGCGCGGCCATGCGCTGGGCGGCGGCGCGCACGCGCTGCAGGTCGTCGCGCTCGCCGTCGGTGAGACGCTCCGCCGCCTCCTCGGCCACCAGCTGACTGAAGCCGTCGATGGCACGGAGGGGGGCGCGCAGGTCGTGCGCGGCGGCGTAGACGAAGGCCTCCAGCTCCTGGTTGGCGGCCTCGAGGCGGCCGGTGCGCTCCTCCACGAGCTCCTCGAGGTGCTGGTTGAGGCGGCGCACCTCGGCCTCGGCCCGCCCGCGCTCGGTGACCTCGATGCGCAGGCGGGCGGTGGCCTCGACCAGCTCCTCGGCCTGCGCCGCCTCCCGCGATTCGAGCCGCGCCTCGCGCGCCTGGGTGGCCAGATGACGCAGGTGTGCGACCTGCCGGTCCTGCAGTCTGTCGAGCAGTACCTCGGCGCCGGCGCCGTCACGCGTGTCGCCCGAGGGCAGCGCGTGCGCCAGCGTGGCCCGGCACGCCGCCTCGAGCGCCTGGGTCTTGGCGGCGGCGCCCCAGCCGTCGTAGCAGACGTAGGCCAGCTCCAGATACGCCTGGGCCTGGCGCTCGCTCCCGCACCGCAGCCAGCAGTCGGAGGCCCGTTCGCAGGCCAGGCCCTCCCACTGCAGGAACTCGCCGGCGCGCGCCGCGTCGATCGCCCCGTCGTAGAGCGTGAGCGCCTCGAGCCAGTGGCCGTCGATGCGCGCCAGCTCGGCCTCGGCCAGGAGTCGCTTGTGCTCGAAGTTGTCGGGGCAGAACTCGGCCCATATGCGCAGCCTCTCCACCGTCCGGTCGAGCTCCGGCCGCCAGGCCGTCCGCAGGGCGTCGCCGGCCGAGGGGTAGAGGGCGGTGCGGATCAGGAACCGCGCGAAGACGTGCTCCGGCCACGGCAGGAGCCCCTGCGTCCCCACCGTGTAGATGAGCGCGTCGGCCTCGTCCGAGACCGCCAGCGCGCGCTCGAGGTCGCCGAGCACGAGGAGGGCGTGCGCCTTGAGCACCCGGTAGATGCAGGCTATCTGGATGTTCTCGTGGTCGGCGACGCGGCGCAGGTACGCCTCCTCCGACCACGGCGTCTCCTCGCCGGTCGTGCGGCTCTCCTTGCCCGTCGCGGAGCCGAACACGTTCAGCGACAGCGAGCCGAACACGCCGAGCCCGCCCTCCAGCAGGTCGATCGCCCACTGGTTGAGGCGCGTCCTGCTGAACTCCAGAGAACGGGACGACTCCTGGATGAGGTCCGGCAGCGGGACCGCCTGGTAGTAGTGGCAGTACATGCCGTGTCCGAAGGCGTACGCGGCGTACTGCAGGTTGCCCGAGAGGAGACCCGCGTCGTAGGCGTCCTCGTAGTCGCGAGACGCATGGCGCAGGTGCGTGAACCACGGCCGGATCGAGCTGCCGATCATGAGGTGGAACACGCTCTGGTCGGACGGCGAGCGGAACGTCCCGGTCATCAGCGTCGTCGCCAGCTCCCCGAACTCCTTCGCCGTCGCGTAGTCGTCGTCCACCCACCCGAGCAGCCCGCCGAAGGCGGTGTGGCTGTAGCCGACCTGGGGCACGTTGCCGTACCGCAGCGTGAGGCCGACCACCTTCGGCACGATCACCGACCACAGCCGCTGGTGCCAGCGGTAGCAGGGCGGGCCCATCGTGATGAGGATCTTCGTCGCCGTGAGCATCCCGCGGTCGCTCATGACCGGCAGGCCGGCCAGCGACGAGACGGCGCGGCCGCCCAGCTCTTCTCGCACCTGCGCGATCTCGTGGTCGCGGGCCGCCTCGAAGTCGGCCTCCGGCAGGACGATCCCGAGCGCCGAGAGCGCCTCGCGGCCGGCCGCGACGGCCTCGGCATAGCGGGCGAGCAGCGTGTGGTGCACGATGAGCACGCAGAGGGCGTCCGCCTTCTCGACGTCATCGGCCGCGTGTGCCGCGGCCTGGCGGACGCACGCCTCGGCGACGGCGCGGTCGCCTTCCAGGAACTCGCACTCCGCCCGCTCGAGGAGGAGGCGCGTGGCCAGGTCGTGGCGCTCGCGCCAGAGCCTTTCCGCGAGGCCGGGCCGCGACAGGAAGAGGTCCGCGGCCCGGAAGAACCCCAGCGCCGCCCGGTAGGCGGTCGCGGCGAAGGCGCGTCGCGCCGCTGCCACGTCGAGCTCCAGCGCCGACAGAGCTTCGTCGTCGTCGCGTACGAGCTCCCCGCCGGCGTTGAAGTCGCCGGCCACTTCGAACGTGCGCTCGGCGAGCTGCTCCGGCGGCAGGCTGGCGAGCAGGAGCCTGCCGATGCGCAGGTGGATCGCCGGGAGCTCCGCCGCCTCGATGAGCGAGTAGGCGGCCTGCTGTACCCGGTCGTGCAGGAACCTGCGTTCGCCGTCGTCCTCGCCGTCGCCCCGGTCGGCGAGCATGACGGCCGTCTGCGGTGAGGAAAGTACGGCCGACACGTCCTCGACGGACCGTTCGCTGATGATGCTCAGCGTCCCGATGTCGAAGCGGTTGCCGAGGCACGCGGCCAGAGACAGGAGGTCTCTCGGCGCCTCTTCGAGGCGGCCCAGTCTGCGTACGAACAGGTCGACCACGTCGTCCGGCAGGTCGGCCGCCTCGATGCTGTCCTGGTCCCAGTGCCACAGCCGCCGCGTCTCGTCGAAGCCGATGTGGCCCGACTCCTGCAGGTAGTCGAGGTACGAGCGCACGAAGAACGGGTTGCCGCGGGTCCTGGCGTGGATGACCGCGGCCAGGCCTCCGGTGTCGGCGGAGGCCGGGCTGACCGTGTCGCCCACGAGTCGCGCCACGTCGTCGCTGCCGAGGTCGTTCAGCCCGAGAGAGGTGACGCGCACGCCCTGACGGCGCAGGTCGCTCAGGGTGGAGGTCAGCGGATGGGCCGCGTCGACCTCGTTGTCGCGGTACGCGACGATCACCAGGACGTAGCGGAGGGCGCTCCCGATCTGCAGCTGCCGCAGGAGGCGCAGGGAGCCGGGGTCGGCCCACTGCCAGTCGTCGACGAACAGGACCAGCGGGTGCTCCGGGCGGCATATGGTCTGGAGGAAGCTGCCCAGCATGCGCGAGAAGCGGTGCAGCGCCTCCTGCGGGCCGATCTCGGTCAGCGGCGGCTGCGGGCCCAGCAGCGCCTCGAACCCGGGGGCCAGGTCCACGAGGAGCCGCCCGAGAGGGCCGACGGCGCTCAGGACGTCGTCCTTCCAGCGCTCGCGGTGCCGGGCGCTCCTCGCCAGCAGCTGGTCGCACAGCTCCGTGAGCGCCTGGCTGACCGCGAAGTACGGCGTGTTCTGCTGGTACTGGTCGAACTTGCCCTGCACGAAGAAACCGTTCCGCCGGAGGATCGGCCCTGCCGCCTCCTGCGCCAGAGCGGTCTTGCCGACCCCGGGGCTGCCGGGCAGGAGGAGGACTGCGCCGTGCCCCGCGCAGACGCGTTCGACCGAGTCCGTCAGGGCCGCGATCTCCCGTTCGCGGCCGTACAGCCTGTCCGGCGGGGTCAGGCGCTGCATGACCACGGACGATCCCGGGGGCAGCGCGGCGCCCGTCGCACAAGGCGGAGAAGCCCCCGGCCGGTCTCGCCGCTCCGCGTCCGTCCACGGCTGCGGTCCGCTCCTGCCGACGGGCGCTGCGCGCCGGCGGCCGCCCACGGCTCCGGGTCTCCGGCCGTCAGGCCGTGACGGGGGACTGCGTGGTACGGGTCGGGGGCCGCTACCCCCTGGATGGAGCGCATAGTGGGCGCCTTCTTCTCGGATGCGTCCTCAGCATGTTCCGGACAGACGACCCCGGACCGCCAGAGCTGTAGAAGACAGTATCGGCTGTTCGGCGCGGCCACATGAGTCTGAACGTCCGCGACCTACAGAAGACGCTGCGGCAGTGACTCGTATGCGGCATGGAGCTCGCCCACCGGGACGGCGACGAGGACCTCGTCGTCCATCGTGCACCGCAGGTGCTCGCCGGTCACCCGTCCCAGGGTGCGGTGCGGCAGGCCGGAGAACGCCGTGAGGACGGCCTCGAGTCTGTCCGGCGCGCACGTGACGATGACGCGCGTCGGCGCCTCGCCGAAGAGGGCGAGGTCGGCGCGGTCGTGGGCCCCCTCGACGACCGACGGGTTGGGCAGATCGACCGCGGCGCCGAGCCAGCGGCCGGCACGGCCGGCCTTCGGCGCTTCCGGGTCGGCCCACTGCGCGCCGCCGGTGGAGCCGCCGGCGATGCAGCACTCGGCCAGCGCCACGGCGAGCCCGCCTTCGGCGCAGTCGTGGGCGCTCTTGAGCAGGCGTGCCTCGATGGCCGCGCGGAGCTTGTCCTGCAGCTTGACCTCCAGCTGCAGGTCGAGGTCGGGCACGCGGCCCTCGACCTTGCCGTACACGGCCTTCTGGTACTCGGAGCCGTCCATCCAGGCGGCGTCGGGGCCGACGAACACGATGACGTCGCCCTCGTCCTTGAAGGCCTCGTCGAGGTGCACGCTCACGTCGTCGTAGATGCCCAGCATGCCGACCATGGGCGTCGGGTAGATGGCCTGGCCGAAGCTCTCGTTGTAGAAGCTCACGTTGCCCGAGACGACCGGCGTGTCGAGCGCCTCGCAGGCCTCGCTCATGCCCTCGATGGCCTGCTCGAACTGCCAGTAGATCTCGCCCTTCTCGGGGTTGCCGAAGTTGAGGCAGTCGGTGACGGCCAC
>CAIXSE010000810.1 GCA_903921965.1 uncultured Thermoleophilia bacterium
CGCCGCGCTTCGTCCCGTCCACGCGTCACCGGAGGTCCGCCATGCGCGTCGGCATGATCGCCCCGCCCTGGTTCCCCCTGCCGCCCCAGCGCTACGGCGGCATCGAGTTCGTGGTGAGCCTGCTCACCGAGGGGCTGGTGAGGCACGGGCACGACGTGACGCTGTTCGCCAGCGGCGACTCCAGCACCAAGGCCGCGCTCAGCTACATCTTCGCGCGGGCGCCCTTCGAGCAGATCGAGAACGGCGGCCACCTCGAGGTGGTGCACAGCCTGGCCGCCTACAAGCGGGCCAGGGAGTTCGACGTCATCCACGACCACGACGGCCTCGCAAGCCGCGCCATGGGCGCCTTGGTCCACAGCCTGCTCGGCACACCGGTGGTCGCCACGCTGCACGGCCCGGCCGACGCCACCACCGTCGAGATGCTCTCGTCGCTGCGCCACGACCTCGCCTTCATCGCCATCTCCGACTACCAGCGCAACGGCTTCCCCGACCTGCGCTTCGTCGGCACCATCCCCAATGCGGTCGACGTGGAGCACATGCCGTTCCAGGCCGAGAAGGACGACTTCTTCCTGTTCATCGGCCGCATGTCGGAGGACAAGGGCGCGCACAACGCCATCGAGGTGGCGCGCCGGCTGGACGCGCGGCTCATCATGGCCGGCAAGGTCAACGAGGGGCCGGAGCGCGCCTACTACGCCGAGCGCGTCGAGCCGTTCCTCTCCGACCGCATCCACTTCCGCGGCGAGGTCGACCACGATACGAAGATGGAGCTGTACAAGCGCGCGAAGTGCACGCTGTTCCCCATCCAGTGGCCGGAACCGTTCGGGCTGGTCATGATCGAGTCCATGGCGTGCGGCACGCCGGTGATCGCCATGCGCCACGGCTCGGTGCCCGAGGTCATGGAGCACGGCCGCACCGGCTTCATCGTCGAAACGGTGGACGAGATGGTCGAGGCCGCGAGGCACATCGACGAGATCGACCCCGCCGAGTGCCGCAGGGCGGTCGAGGAGCGCTTCGGCATCGACCACTTCGTGGCGCAGCACGAGGCCGCCTACGAGCAGCTGCTGCGTGAGCGGCAGACGTGACGGCCGGCCGGACGACCGCCCCGGAGCCACGGCCGTGAAGCTGCCCTACGACGACGTCCACCTGATCGCCGACCCGCTGTACGGGTACCTGCGCATCACGCTGTCGCGGGCCGGCGAGATCGCCGAGGCCGACATCATCGACAGCCCCTGGGTGCAGCGGCTCAAGCGCATCCACCAGCTGCAGAGCTCGTGGTGGGTGTTCCCGACAGCCGAGCACAGCCGCTTCGCGCACAGCCTCGGCGCCATGCACCTGGCGGGGCAGCTGGCGCGCCAGGTGTACCCCACGCTGGCCGAGGTCGAGCCCGGCACGCCCTCGCTGCCGCTGGTCGAAGAGACCCTGCGGCTGGCCGGGCTGCTGCACGACCTCGGCCACGGCCCGTTCAGCCACTTCTGCGACCAGGAGTACTTCGAGCCGGTGTTCGGCATCGACCACGAGCAGGTCTCGCAGTACCTCATCGTCAACGAGATCGGCGGGCTCATCGCCGAGCTGCGGCGGAGCCCGTCGGGGTCGTTCGCGCCCGACGAGGCGGTGGACCCGTGGCACGTCGCCTTCCTCGTGCGGGCGGAAGAAGGGGCGGGCGGCGCAGCGGGCCCCGCTTCGGACGCCGGCCCCATCCCGCGGTGGGTCCGCCTCGTCCACCGCGCCCTCTCGGGCGCGGTCACGGTCGACAACATGGACTACGTGCGGCGCGACGCCTACATGTGCGGCGTCGCGCTCGGCCCCGTCGACGTCGACCGTCTCATCTACTACACGTTCTGCACGCCCGACGGGCTCACGTTCCACAAGCGCGCGCTCGGAGCGCTGCGCGCCTTCCTCAACGCCCGCTTCTACATGTACGAGAACGTGTACTTCCACCGCATCGGCCACGCCATCGACCTGCACCTGCACGAGATCTTCCGCCCGACGATGGAGCTCATCCTGCCCGAGAGCCCGCTTGACGACGAGGCCGCCTACCGCCGCCTCACGGAGTGGTCGCTGTTCACCACCGTGGAGGGCTGGCTCGACGAGCCGCTCGAGAGCGAGAAACGCGCTCTGGCAGAGCAGTGGCAGTCGATCATCCACCGCCACGTGAAGTACAGCATGGTGTACGAGCACCACGTGGAGCGGCAGCAGCCCCTGCCGGTCGCGCGCGACATGACCCGGGAGGAGTTCCACGCGGCCATCGTGAGGCGCCTGCCGCAGGAGCTGCGGAGCCTCGACTTCGTGGTCGACATCGCCTCGCAGGACCCGCGGCCGCTCAACCCGCTGGTGGGGCCCAAGCGCATCGCCGTGTACGACCCGGCGACCGACGCCATCGAGGAGCAGCTGCTGAGCGGCATCCTCGAGTTCGTGCCGGCCAAGTCGCACCTCTACCGCGTCTTCGCGGTCGGGCGCCAGCACGAGCACGAGCTCGCGCTGGCCGCTCGCGCGGCGCTCGAAGAGGCCGAGCCGCCCAGCCTGGTCAACCTCTGAGCTCACAATCGGCGGGCGCGGCGCCGGTGGTGTGCAGAGAGGTCACCTGCGCGCCCGCAGCGAGGCGCCTGCGGCGAGGCGGCCGCGGTGTTGCCCGCCTGGATTGATGCCCGCCTGGATCGATGAGCGCTGACGACCGGACGCGAGCTCCGAGCGCTCGCAGGTGATGGCCGGCGGGAGGCACCATCGCGATCGCCATTTCAGTTGCTTGTCCCGTTGGAGGTACGTCCAACGGAAATCGCCATCGAGAGCGTCAGTGCTGCGGCCGGGCGCGGGCGGCCGGGTGGGGTGCGGAGTCCGGGCGGCCGGGCACGGGGGGCCGCACACAGGAGCGGGAGGTCGGGCGCGGGTGCGGAGGCCGGGCCGCGGCTCAGCCGGGGTGCGTCATGTCCTCCGGGCGCACCCAGGCGTCGAACTCGGCCGCGGTGACGTGGCCGGAGGCGAGGGCGGCCTCGCGCAGCGTCAGGCCGCCGAGGTGCGCGCTGCGCGCGATGGCGGCGGCCTTGTCGTAGCCGATGCGCGGGCTCAAGGCCGTCACCAGCATCAGCGAACCCTCGAGGTGGCGGTGGATCGTCTCGAGATCCGGCTCGATGCCCTGCGCGCAGAACCTGTCGAAGGCGCGCACGGCGTCGGTCAGCAGCTCCGCCGACTCGAGCAGCGCGTGCAGCATCACGGGCTTGAACACGTTCAGCTGGAACGTGCCCTGCGTACCGGCGAACGCCACCGTCGCGTCGTTCCCGAACACCCTGACCGCGACCTGGGTGAGCGCCTCCGCCTGGGTCGGGTTGACCTTGCCGGGCATGATCGACGAGCCGGGCTCGTTCTCGGGGATGCGCAGCTCGCCGATGCCACTGCGCGGCCCGGACGCGTACAGGCGCACGTCGTTGGCGATCTTCATGAGGTCGCCGGCCAGGGTGCGCAGCGCGGCGCTCGCGTTCACCGCCGCGTCGTGCGCCGAGAGCGCCGCGAAGAAGTCGGGGGCGGGGTGGAAGGGGCGGCCCGTGATGTCCGCGATGTGACGGGCCGCCAGCTCCGCGAAGCGGGGGTGCGTGTTGAGCCCTGTGCCGACGGCGGTGCCGCCCAGGGCGAGCTCGTGCAGGCCCGGCAGCGCGCGGTGCACCGTGTCCAGCGCCTGGTCCAGCTGCGCCGCCCAGCCGCCGATGACCTGCCCGAGCGTGACCGGCACCGCGTCCTGCAGGTGGGTGCGGCCGACCATGACGACGTCGTCGTAGCGGTCGGCCTTGGCCAGCAGCGTGTCCCGCAGCTGCTCGACCGCCGGGACGAGGTCGTTCTCGAGCTCCCCCGCCGCGGCGATGTGCATCACGGCGGGGAAGGTGTCGTTGCTCGACTGCCCCATGTTGACGTCGTCGTTGGGGTGGATGGGGCGCCACGCGGCCCGTGCGCCGTCGCCGGTGAGGCCTTCCCGCCGCGCGAGCTCGTCGGCGCGCGTCGCGATGACCTCGTTGGCGTTCATGTTGGACTGCGTGCCGGAGCCCGTCTGGAAGACGACGAGCGGGAACTCGTCGTCCCAGAGGCCCTCGGCGACCTCCTGGGCGGCCCGGGCGATGAGGGCGGCGCGCGCGGGGTCGAGGAGCCCCAGCTCCTCGTTGGCGCGCGCCGCCGCCAGCTTGAGCACCCCGAGCGCGGCGATGACCGGGCGGCCCCAGCGGAAGCGCTCGACGCCGATGGGGAAGTGCTCCAGCGCGCGCTGCGTCTGCGGGCCCCAGTAGCGGGCGGCCGGCACGCGGACCTCGCCGAGGCTGTCGTGCTCGATGCGCCAGTCGTCGTCCATCGGGCCTGAGCCTACCCGCCCCGGCCGCAATCGTAGCCGCGGCACTTGCGCGTGCACCCACCTGAATGGATACTCTCTGGCATTCGTGCGGGGAGGAGACAGGGTGGATGAACCGGTGAAGGACGCGAGGGTGACGCCGCGCAGGCGGGTCTCATCCGCCAGGGGGCATGTCTCCGTGCCCTTCGAGAACCCGCTCTCCACTCTCCCCACGACCGCCCAGAAGATCCTCGCCGCCGCTCGCAAGCTGCTGGTGGAGCGCGGCTACGAGGCGATGACGCTCGAGAACGTCGCCGCCGAGGCCGGGGTGAACAAGGCGTCGATCCGCTACAACTTCGGCAACAAATCGGGGCTCGTGACCGCTGTGCTGGACTCGTACATCCACGACGAGTGCCTGCGGCTCGTGGCGACCGCCCGTGACGTGCCCAGGGACGAGCTGGTCGACACCGCCGTCGCCGGGATGCGCGACATGGTGGTGGAGGCGGAGAGCTTCTCCGGCTACTTCGACATCCTCCCCTACGCCTTCCGCGAGCCGGAGCTCCGCGAGCGCATGCTCGCGCTGTACAAGTGGTGGTACGTCCAGAACCTCGGGTGGCTCGGTCTGGGCGACGTGCCCGGCGCGGAGCAGAACGAGACCCTCGTCGGACTCGGCGAGCTGGTGTGCGCCGTGATCGACGGCCTGTGCATCCAGGCCGGGCTGCAACCCGACGGCTTCGACATGGGCCGCGCCATGAACGTGTTCGGCGTGCTCCTCAAGAACGGCTTCGACCAGGTGTGCGCGCAGGCCGGCGTGGAGCCGCCGCACGTCGGCTGACGGCGCAGGCCGGTGCGGCCGGCCCGTCTCCCGGCCGTGCGGCGGGTCGTGCATCCGTCGCATCGGCGCCGCCGCCTTGACACCCC
>CAIXSE010000811.1 GCA_903921965.1 uncultured Thermoleophilia bacterium
CCCGTTCTTCGACCTCGGCGACTTCGTCATGGAACACCCGTTCACCCGGGCCGAGGAGCGCTCCATCATCGAGACCTACTGCGGCACGATGGACGAGGGCCGCTTCGGCCGCATGATGCTCTACAAGTGCGTGTCCGGTGTGTGGTGGGGCGTGTGGGCCATGATCCAGAAGACGGTGAGCCACATCGACTTCGACTACATGGACTGGGGCATGGACCGCATCGTGAACCGCTCGCAGAAGACGGTGGACGACCCGGACTACCAGAAGTGGCTCGACGAGTGCTGAGCTGAAGACACGCCTGGCGAGGCTGTGGAAGGGGACGGGCGCCGCGAGGCGCCCGTCCCCTTCTTCGTGCCTGGGTGTGCGACAGTCTAAGCCTCTACTTGAGACTGAGACAAATCCGTCGGGGCCTGCCCTCCGGGCTCGGGCACGCCGCCGGCCGCCTCGGCCGCACGCTCCTCCCTGATGATGGCGCGGGCGTCCATCACCAGGCGGGCCGCGGGCGCCGCCGCGGCGGCGCCGAAGAAGCCGATGACCGCGGCGCCGGCCATCGTGAGCGTGAACACGGCGGCGACCGGCATCTTGAGGGCCCCGCCGATGAAGAACACGCCGATGTGCGGACCCGCGAACACGAACGACACGACGACCGCGACGAGCACGGCCAGCGCAGGGCCGGGCCCCGCGGCACCCAGGGCGAGCAGCACCGCGAAGACGCCGGCGATCGCACCCCCCACGTACGGGATGTAGTTGCCGAGGAAGATGGCGAAGGCGATGACCGCCCAGCTGTTCACCCCCGTCGCGAGCGCGGTCGCCCCCACGATCACCGCTTCCATGAGCCCGATGCAGGAGACGCCGAGCACGTACATGCGGCTGGTGTGGACGAGACTCCGCGTGACGCGCCTGCCCACACTGACCGGCAGGAAGATGTGGGCGGATACCCACTCGCGCACCAGCGGTCCCTGCCAGAGGAAGAAGAACATGAACCCCCCGGCCAGCACGACGGCGACCGCGAGGGAGTACACGGCGTGGACGCTCTCGTAGGCGATCGGCACGATGCCGGAGGCGACTGAGTGCTCGAGCGTGCCCACCCACCCCTGGATCCTGGCCATGGCCTGCTGGGCCGTCGCGCCGCTGCCGATCCAGCGGTCGACCTCGCCCGTCGCGCCGCGCAGCAGGTGGTAGATGTTGGCGCTGTCGTCGACCACGATCACGACGAACTGCCAGGCGAGCAGGCCCAGCGCCCCGACGATGACCAGGGTCACGAGCAGCGTCCCGACGATGCGCGGCACGTGCCAGCGCGCGAGCAGCGAGACCAGCGGGCTCAGGGTGACCGCGAGCACGATGCCGATGACGGCCGGGACGAGCAGGCCGCTGAAGCGCGTGAACAGGTACACCGCGAGGATGATGAGCAGGGCCACGCCGAGCGCGGCCCAGCAGACGCGCCCCCACCGCTCGAGGTGCGACGAGAGACCCTCGGGCGCGGGGTCGCGGCTCACGGCGCGGCCGGCCCGGGATCCGGCGCGTCGAGGGGCGCTGATCCGTCGGCCGGCCCCTGCGCCGGCGGCTGCCAGGGCCCGTCGGGGTGCGGAGGCACCAGCAGGGACTCGCCGGGGTCGAGCAGCCGCACCTCGACGTCGGGGGCGGCCTCCGCGGCCATGGCCGCGAACGACTC
>CAIXSE010000812.1 GCA_903921965.1 uncultured Thermoleophilia bacterium
GCCGGCCTCATCGGCCACTTCTGGAAGGGCGTGCGGCGCAAGGACGTCAAGGAGCTCGGCGACCTGCTCGACGAAGGCCAGGCGGCGCTGCTGATCGTCGGCGAGTCCGTCCTGGAGAGCTACGTGGGCGACGCGCTCTCGCGGGCGAAGCGCCACGCCTCGATGGAGGTCGAGATGGACCGCGACCTGCTCAAGCAGGCGATCGCCGAGGCGGCGGCAGAGGTCGGGGAGCAGCCGGCCTGAGGGCTCGTGCAGGACGGGCCCGGGCCCGGCCGGACACGGCGTGCGGACGGCGGCCTGAAGGCCGCCGTCCGCACGCACGCGCCGGAGCTTGTGAAGTGCGGCGCGACGTTTCCCCGCGTCCGGCGCACGGGTACCTTCGGTAGATACTCAACGGGTTAGAAGGGGGGCCTCCGATGGCTACACTACGTCGCCGCATCGAGGTCGAAGCACCACCCTCCCGGACCGAAGCCACCTGGGGCCACTTCGTCCGTGCCGTACGGCACGGACAGCATCATCTGGCCTGCGACGAGCTCGTCTGCATCGACGCCGTCCAGACCGGCGCGATCACGTTCGCGCCCGGCAGCGGCGGCCACACCGTCGTCGAGTTCACGCTCGAGACCGCCGGCGACGGACAACCCGACGCCGACCTCGTCGAGCAGGACATGGCTCGCGACCTCGTGGTGTTCAAGGACTACGTCGAGCGCGGCGGCCAGGACTACGGCCGCGCGACGCCCGGCGAGCTCCGCGAGATGCAGTCGCGCGAGGAGCACAGACGGCACGAGCGGCACGCCGACCACCTGGCGAAGGGATACGAGGACGCCGCCAACAAGGCCGACATGTACCCACAGTGAGTCTTCGGGTGAGCGAAGGGACCGGCGACGAGGGCGGCGGCTTCCGCAGCGAGGCCGCCGCTCTCGTCGCGGCCGGCTTCAACCTGCGGCACGGCCTGGCCTGGGACGGCCGCCACTCGTGGCCGTTGCGGCGCCGCGCGGCGGCCGCGTTCATCGCCGGCCTCCACGCCGAGGTCGCCGGCCTGCAGGAGGTCCACGGCTTCCAGCAGCGCTACCTCGTACGCAGGCTGCACGGGTACGCGGCCGCCGGCGCCGGGCGCGACGACGGGCGCGAGCGCGGCGAGCGCTGCACCGTCCTCTACCGCCCGGCTCGCCTGCGCCTCGACTCGTGGACGGTGCGCTGGCTCTCGGACACGCCGTCCGTCCCGGGCTCGCGCACCTGGGGCAACCCCACCACGCGGATCGTCACGCTGTGCCGCTTCACCGACCTCGCCGCAAGACGGCCCTTCGGCGTGGCCGACACGCACTGGGACGGAGCCTCGGCCGCGTCGCGGCTGCGGAGCGCCGAAGCCGTGCTCGCGCTCCTCGAGCCCGGGCTGCCGTGGATCGTGCTCGGCGACCTCAACGCAACGGCCGGCGACCCGGCCGTGAAGGCGCTGGTCGCCGGCGGACTGCGCGACACGCTGGCCGGCGCCGGCGAGCGCGGCCGGGGCGCCGGCACGCACCACCACTGGGACGGCGCCGGCGACGGCACGCGCATCGACTACGTGCTGGTCACGCCGCACTGGGAGGTGCTCGACGCGCGCATCGTGCAGACGGCGCCGGGCGGCGGCCTGCCGTCGGACCACTGGCCGGTGGTGGCCACGCTGCGCCTGCGGGCGGAGGACCTTCCGCCCGCGGCCTGAACGCGGCCGCGGCGCCGGAGGCCGCGGCGCCGGGCGGCGGCGTCAGGGCGCGCCCGGCGACCAGGTCGCGCGGCGGCGCGCCCAGTCCTCGTCGTCGCGCCACACGAAGGTGTCGTTCTGCAGGTCGCGCAGCGCCAGCTGCAGCTCCTCACGGGTGTTCATGACGAACGGCCCGTACCGGGCGATCGGCTCTCCGAGCGGACGCCCGCTGATGAGGAGGAAGCGGACGGGGCCGCCGTCGGCCGCGACGCGCACCTCGTCGCCGTCGCCGAACACCGCGAGGTGCGGGGCGGCGAGCAGCACCCCGTCGAGCTCGCCGCGGTAGCCGAGATCGGCGCCCACGCCGAACTCGCCCTCGCCCTCGAAGACGTACGCGAGGGCCGCGTGCCCGCGAGGGACCGGCTGCACGAAGCTCACGCCGGCGGGGAGCGAGACGTCGAGGTACTCGGGCTCCGCGTGGATCTCGGTGACGGCGCCGGCGACCCCGTCGACCTCGCCGGCGATCACGCGGACCACCGTGCCGTCGTCGCGCCGCACCTCGGGGATGCTCGCCGACGGCACGTCCTGGTAGCGCGGCCGCGTCATCTTCAGCGAGGCCGGCAGGTTCACCCAGAGCTGGAACCCGCCCATGAGCCGGTCGGCGCCGGGGCGGGGCATCTCCTCGTGCATGATGCCGCCGCCGGCGGTCATCCACTGCACGTCGCCGGGGCCGATGGCGCCGGCGTTGCCGATGCTGTCGCGGTGGTCGACCTCGCCGGCCAGCATGTAGGTGACCGTCTCGATGCCCC
>CAIXSE010000813.1 GCA_903921965.1 uncultured Thermoleophilia bacterium
GCGCCGGCGGCGGCAGCGGCGGGCGCACGAGCCCCGCCCGGGCCAGCGCCGCGCGCGAGGCAGGGTCCTCGACGGCCACGACGACGGCGCCGCCGTCGCGGTGGAACGTCTCTGCCGCATCGGCAAGGGCACGCACCTCGTCGGCGCCCAGCCGTGCGCGCGGCTCGACGTCGACCACGACCTGGGTGACGCCGGCCTCGTGGCACTGCGCGAGGCCGTCCTCGAGCCGGGGGCCCCGTCCCCCGGGGCGGGTCGCGTAGCGGAGCACGCACACGTCGCCGCGGAACTCGGCGGTCACCGAGGCTCCGTCGCCCCGGTGTCCCTCTTCTCTCATCACGTACTCCCTGCGCGCGCGAACGCCCGGCCGCCGGCGCAAGACCGCCGCCAGTTCGACCGGGCGCCACTGCGCTGATACCCGGCCGCCCGGCTTCACAACCTTCCGGGGCCGCCGGCACGGCGGCACGACCCACGGCCTCGCGCACGGCGGGCGCGGGGACGGCGCCCGCCGCTGTAGACTGCCGGCGGGCCGGCCCGGGCAGGACCGGCCGTCCTGAGTGACGCGAGGAGGCCCCATGGGTTCGAAGGAGTACGCACGCGGACGCCGCGTGGTGGCGAGACTGCGCCACGGCGGCGACCTGCTTCAGGAGGTCACGGCCGTCGCCGGCGAGTACGGGATGGCCGCGGCCGAGGTGCGCGCGATCGGCGCCCTCAGCGAGGCGCGCCTCGCCTTCTACGACCAGCAGGAGAGACGGTACGGCGAGTTCTCCGTCGACGGTCCGGTCGAGATCGTGAGCCTGCTCGGCAACGTCTCGCGGCGCGACGGCGCCACCATGGCGCACCTGCACGCGAGCCTCGCCGGCCACGACGGCGCCTGCGTGGGCGGGCACGTCGTGCCGGGCTGCCGCGTGTTCGCCTGCGAGCTGATGCTCCAGGAGCTCGAGGGCGACCCGCTCGAGCGCGAGTACGACGAGGTCACGGGCCTGCCGCTGTGGCGCGGCCTCTGAGCGCCGCCCGCCTGCGGCGGCGGCGCCTGACGAGCCACACGACCAGGCCGCAGAGCGCCGCCACGACGGCGGCGAGCACCACCGCGGCCAGCGGGTGGAACGCCCCCTGGCCGTACAGCCCCAGCTTGATGCGGGCCACGGCGACGAGCGCCCGCAGCCAGTCCGCCGGCGTGAAGCGCTCGGCCTCGGCGATGCCGAGGACGTACTCGCCGGTGCCACCGGCCGGGTCGTAGACCACCAGGTAGGAGTCCTCGCCCGGGCGCAGCCGCACCGAGGTCTCGCCGCCGCGGTAGTACGTGGAGAAGCTGAACGGCTCGTAGAAGGTCGGGCGGGGGTCTGCGCCGGGATCGGTGACGACCGCCACACCGGCGTCGCCGGCCGCCGCTCCGAAGGCGGTCTGGAGCCGGGTGGAGACGAACCCGGGCGGGACGCCGGCCGGCGGGACGCCCGGGCCGATCAGCGCGAAGGCCGGTCTGAACCCGGCGTACGCCGAGGTCGCAGGGACCAGCAGCTGCACCGGGGTGTCGGCCGCCTTCGTGACCGTGAGCCGGTAGACGTCGAAGGGCTCGCCGGCCGCCAGCGTGCCGTAGACGGCCCGCGACACCGCCGCATCGGGCAGCGGTACGGCCCCGGGGAACGGGTCGCCGGCGACGGCCGGCGCGACCGACGGGCGCGCCGGCTCCAGGAACGGCACGTGCGCGACGGCCTGCGGCGCCCAGACGGTGGCGGCCGGGACCGCGGCCACCGCCCCTACGGCCAGGGTCGCGGCACCGGCCCGCAGGAACCTGAGGATCGAGACCCGGCGCACCATGACGGAGTGATACCTCGCAGGGGCGCCGTCCAAGCCGGGGAACGGCCGCGGGCGCGCGGAGGCACCATACCGAGAACGAGGGAGAGAAGGTGGTGTCGGAAGGGGGACTTGAACCCCCATGAGGTTATACCCTCACTAGGCCCTCAACCTAGCGCGTCTACCAATTCCGCCATTCCGACACTGAGGGAAGCAGAGTATAGGAGAGTCGCGGGACAACTTCAACGCGACCGCCCGGCTGCCGGAGGGACCGCACCGCCGGCCGACCCTGCTCCACACATGACGGTGGGCGGACCGCAGACGATCCGCCCACCGGCGGCGCCCCCTTCATTGCCTCTTCGATCCGCGAGGCCGAGGTCTGCAGAGACCGTGGCGCCGACTCACTGGAGCCACCATACACCCGCCCCCCCGGGCCGACAATGGCCCCGGCCGTTGTCCATGGGAGACAATGTGGCGGGCGCCGCAGGACAGCCGGGACACCCCGTGCGGCACCCTTCGGCGGACGACGGAAGGAGGCCGGGAGCGTGAGCGCGAGGATCCTCGTGGGCAGCTGCTCGTGGACCGACCCGAGCCTCATCTCGAGCGGCCGCTTCTACCCGAGGGGGGTCGGCAGCGCGGAGGCGCGGCTGCGGTACTACGCGGAGCAGTTCCCCATCGTCGAGGTGGACGCCACCTACTACGCTCCGCCGTCCGCGCGGAACAGCAGGCTCTGGGTGGAGCGCACGCCCGCCGGCTTCGTGTTCGACGTCAAGGCGTTCGCCCTGCTCACCACGCACCACGCCACCACCGAGCGCCTGCCGTCCGAGCTGCGTGGGGCGCTCCCGCCGGAGCTCGCCGCCAAGCGGCGTCTGGCGCCGGGCGAGCTGGACGCGAGCTTCCTCGAACGTGTCTGGGACCTGCACCGCACGGCCCTCGCCCCGCTCGCCGAGGCCGGGAAGCTCGGCGCGGTGCTGTTCCAGTTCCCGCCGTGGTTCACGGTGAGCGACGCCAACCGCCACTACCTCCGCGCGATCCCGGCACGGCTGCCGGGCCTGACCGCGGCGGTGGAGTTCCGCGGCGGCGGCTGGATGGAGCCGGACGCCGCCGCCGGGACGCTGAAGCTGCTCGAGGACGCCGGCCTCGCCTACGTCTGCGTCGACGAGCCCCAGGCCGGGCGCACGAGCACGCCGCCGGTGGTCGCGGCCACGGCGCCGCTCGCCTACGTGCGCCTGCACGGCCGCAACGCCGAGTCGTGGGGCATCACTCGCGGCCCCGCGTCCGAGCGCTTCAAGTACCTCTACAGCGACGAGGAGCTCGAGGAGTGGGTGCCGCAGGTCGCCGAGCTCGCGGCCCAGGCGGCGACCGTGCACGTGCTCTTCAACAACAACTACGAGGACTGGGGCATGCGCAACGCCAGGCGCATGACCCAGCTGCTCGGCGTGGACGCCGGGCCGCCGCAGGGAGAGCTGGACCTGGGCTGAGGCGCGCCGGCGGGCCGCCGCCCGCGGGCGCCTCCGCCCGGAGGGGGAGCCCCGCGACTGAACGCGGCGCGCGAATCGGCTATCATGGTCGCGCACGTTCGTTCTTTTCCTCACACAGGGGACGGTGACGCCGGTCGTGTACGGCCTCAGCGAGCAGGAGTGGTGCGCTCTCGAGCGCGAGGTCGTCGACCTGTTCACCGCCCTGCTCCGCGTCGACA
>CAIXSE010000814.1 GCA_903921965.1 uncultured Thermoleophilia bacterium
GACGTGGCCATCTCGGCGCCGAACTGCACGAAGCCCTCCGGCGTCGCGCGCTTCGTGATGCCGGTGAAGACCGGCACCTCGCCGCCCTTGTACACCTGCGGGTAGGCGTAGCCGAGCAGGCTCCAGTCGAAGTCGCTCTCCACGGTCGCCTCGACCTCGACGACGACCTCGGCGCGGCGGTTCTCGTCGAGCAGGAAGCCGTACTCCGGCACGCGCCCGGTCACCGCCGCGCACAGCGCGCTGATGGACGACTCGCGGTTGCTGCGCGCGCCGAGGATGGAGTTCACGTACGGCGTGGCGCTCGACTCGGAGAAGGCGACGACCTCGCCGAAGGCCGGCACGTTCTTCTCCAGCTCCGGCGTGCAGTTGAGCGTCATGATGGCGCCGATCCTGCGGTACGCCTCGTTGCTCTTCGTCACGTTGTCGATGCCGAACTGGTCCATCTCCCAGAGGTGCCTGGACACGTACTCCAGGTCCATGCTCGGGTTCGTGGTCGGCGGGACGATGCACTTCGCGCCGCCCTCGACCAGCTTGGTGACGAAGTAGATGTCGCCCTGCTGGGCGCTCGCGGCCACGTGGGCGCGGGTGATGGGGACCATGCGCTTCGCGTAGAAGGCGCGGCCGGTGCCGACCTGCACCTTCATGGCCAGGGCCATGCCTTCGCCGTACTTGCCGTCGAGCATCTCCTGCTCGAAGGTCGTCAACTCCATAGAGACTCCTTCCGGCCCCGCTTCAGATGAGCGGGGCGGCCACGTTGCGCGGCTTCCCTTCGATGAAGCGCACGGCGTTGTCGGTGCAGACGGCGGCGAGGTTGGCGTTGGCCTCGCCGGTGTTGAAGCCGATGTGCGGCGTGAGGACCACGTTGTCCAGGGCGAAGAGGCGGGCCGCGGCGGGGTCGTCGAGGTCGAGGACATCCAGGCCCGCCCCGGCGATGGCCCCTCCCTCCAGCGCGTCGCAGAGGGCGGCCTGGTCGACCAGGCCGGCGCGCGCCGTGTTGACGAGCACGGCGTGCGGCCGCATGCGCGCGAGGAGCGGCGCGTCCACCATGCGCTCCGTCTCTGCCGTCAGCGGTGCGTGGAGGCTGACGACGTCGGCGTCCGCGAACAGGCGGTTGAGCGGCAGGTACGTCGCGCCGGTCGCCTCGACAAGGGGCTCGCAGCGGACGACGTCGTGGGCGAGGACCGTCATGCCGAAAGCGTGGCCGAGCCGCGCGACCCGCTGCCCGATGGCGCCGGTGCCCACCACGCCGAGGGTGCCGCCGCAGAGCTCGCCGCCGAGGAAGCGGTCCCACTCCCGCGTCCGCGTGTCGCGGAAGAAGCGGTCGGCGCAGGCGATCTTGCGCTTCACGGCGAGCATCAGCCCCACGGCGAGCTCCGCCACGGCGTTGGTGGCGTAGGCGGGCACGCGGCTTACCACGACGCCGTGCCGGGCCGCGGCCTCGACGTCGACAGTGTCCACGCCGGTGGCCGCCAGCGACACCATCCGCAGGAGCGGCAGGCGCTCGAGGGCCGGCGCATCCAGACGCGTCCAGCTGCAGAGCACGACCTCGGCCCCGTCCGCGCGCTCCACCGCCTCGTCGGCGTCGCGGGGGACGCCCCGGAAGACCAGCACCTCGCCACACGCTTCCAGGCGGGCGAGGTTCTCGGGGCCGAGGCCGAAGTCGTCGAGGACGGCGATGCGCATGCGGTGCTCCGGTGAAGGTGGACGCGCGGCTCTCGCGAGCGTGGCCGCGCGGTGTACCGCCCATGATGAAGCCGGCCTTCGCAGGGTCAACCCGGCCGGCTCCGGCCGTCCAGAGTGGTGGACTGAAATGGGGCGGTCGCGGCGTGGCGGCCGACGCGGACCACGGCCGCGGCATTGACGCACGGCGGCCGGCCGGTATGCTGGGCTCCCAGACCGGCGCCACGTGTCGGGACCTCCGCCGGGAGGCCCGACCCGGGTCCTCGCCGAGGGCCCGGCCCGGGAGCCTTCGCAAGGGGCCCCGACCGCGCGGACGTCGCCTATCGCCTCGCCCCCCCGCCCCATCGGAGGTCACCCATGCCCGAGTATCGCCTGCGCACCATCGCCCTCGACGAGGAGGGTTGTTCCGCGATCCACGCCGCGACCCTCGGCATCCTCGCGAAGACCGGCGTGGAGGTGCAGCACGACGGCGCCCTCGAACTGCTGGCCGGCGCCGGCGCCGCCGTGGACGGCACGCGCGTGCGCATCCCGGCGGCGCTCGTGGACGACGCCCTGGCCGCCGCCCCGCGCAGCGTCACCCTGACGTCGCGCGACGAGACCGGCGACCTCGAGCTCAAGGCCGGTCCCGTGTACTACGGAACCGGCTCGGACTGCCTCGTCTGCCTCGGCCCGCACACGCGCGACCGGCGCCAGGTGTCGCTGGCCGACGTCGAGGAGCTGGCGGCGCTGCAGCAGCGCCTGTCCAACATCGAGTTCGTGATGAGCATGGCGCACCCGCACGAGCTGCCGGCCTCGTTCGCGCCGGCGGCGCAGTTCGCGGCGATGCTGCGCGGCACCTCAAAACCGCTGATCATGGTGCCGGAGCTGGCGACCGACATCGACTTGTTCAGCGAGATGGCGGCGGCCTGCGGCTCGGCGAGCAGCTGGGCGCTCTACGCCATGCCCACGCCGCCGCTGGTGCACGGCGAGCACTCCGCCGCACGCCTCATCCGCTGCGCGGAGCTGGGCGTGCCCATCGTGTACGCCTCCGCGACGCTGCAGGGCGCCACCGGTCCGGCGTCGCGCGCCGGCCAGGTCGTGCAGACCGACGCCGAGATGCTCAGCGGCCTCGTCATCAGCCAGCTTGCGGCGCCGGGTGCCCCCTTCGTCTACGGCGTCGCCCAGGGCTCGATGAACCCGCGCACGGCGCACGTGGTCTACTGCGCCCCCGAGAGCATGGCCATCCAGCAGGCGTCCGCCGACCTCGCGCGCTTCTACGGCCTCCCGACCTTCGGCTACGGCGGCTGCTCCGACTCGCTGGCCCTGGACGAGCAGTGGGCCTTCGAGGCGGGCATGACGCTGGTCACCGCCGCACAGGCCGGCGTCACCCTGCTGCACGACATCGGCTACGTCGCCTCGGGGACGGCATCGTCGTACGAGAGCGTGGTCGTCCTCGACGAGCTCGTCGGCTGGGTCAAGGCGTACCTGGAGGGGATGACCGTCGACGACGTCGCGCTCGCCGTCGACGAGATCGACGCCGTGGGTCCGGGCGGAAGCCACCTCGCGCGCAAGTACACGCGGCAGCACATGCGCGACTACCTGCCCCCGCACCTCATCTCGCAGGACCAGTACGACGCCTGGCACGCGCGCGGCGGCGACACACTGCTGGAGCGCACGGCGCAGAAGACCCGCGAGCTGCTCGAGGCGCCGCGGGCACACCGGCTCACCGACGACGCGGCGGCCGCGCTCGAAGGACTGGTCGAGAAGGCGCGCGCCGGGCTCGCAACAGACTGACGGAAGAGGCCTCAGCGAGGGGTGCGGCGAAGCGTCACCGCTCGCCGCATCGACGACCGGGGGGAGGAGCCGTGGACGTGAGAGACCTGGGTCTGCCGCACCTGCGGCGCCGGCTGCAGCGGCACGCCTGCCGGACCGTCGCACAGCCGACGATCGTGCGCACCGGGCCGATCGAGCGCTTCGATGCGCGCCAGATGGGCTACGCCAGGGCGCGCGCCGGCGACTGGGGCCCGGTCCTGCAGCGGGAGATCGAGACCTCGCAGGCCAAGGAGCCCCTGGCCACCGCGCTCCGTGCCGTGAACCCCGCCTTCCACGCGATCCGGGACGGGGAGGTGAACCCCCGGCGAGCGCCGCTGCCTGAGCCGGCCGCCCTGAGCCGCCACATCAAGGCCGCGGCGCGCTTCCTCAAGGCCGACGTCGCCGGCGTCTGCGAGCTGCCGCCGTGGGCCGTCTACTCACGGGACTGGGTCCGTGACCCGATCGTCTGCGACCACCGCTACGCCGTCGTGCTCGTCTCCGCGTGGGACTTCGACACGATGGACGCCTCGAGCGGCGACGACTGGATCTCCCTCTCGGAGAGCTACGTGGCCTACAACCAGTCGGCGCTCATCTCCTGCACGCTGGCCGCCTACCTCCGCGACCTGGGGTATCCGGCCCGGGCGCACTTCCAGGGGGCCGGCACGCCCTGCTACGACGTCCTCGTCACGCCGCTGCTGCTGCTGGCCGGCCTCGGTGAGTTCAGCCGCGCCGGCTGGGCCCTCAACCCGCTGCTGGGCGGGCGCTTCAAGGCCTCGGTGGTCACCACCGACCTCCCGCTGCAGCCCGACGCCCCCGTCGACTTCGGCCTGCAGGCGTTCTGCCGCGCCTGCAAGCGCTGCGCCCGCGAGTGCCCCTCGCGCGCCATCTCCGACGCCGACCACATGGTCCCTCGCAACGGCTATCTGGCCTACGAGTTCGACCCGGAGCGCTGCGGCAAGTACCGCATCATGAACCGCAACGGCGCCTGGTGCGGGACGTGCGTCAAGGTCTGCCCCTGGAACAAGTCGGCCGGGCTCACGCACGAGCTCGTGCGCCTCGCCATCGCGCGGGCACCGCGGACCGACCCGCTGTGGATCGACCTGGACGAACGCCTGGGCTACGGGCGGCCTCGCCCGGCCCGGCAGTGGTGGCTGGACCTCGAGCGCACGGAGGACGGCTTCCGCGTGCCGCGCCGCTCGGCGCGGAACGACGCCTGGGAGCGGCCGGAGGGCTGACCGCGACCGGCGCCGCCGGGAGTCAGGCGAACGCGCCGGCCCGGATGAGCTCGCGCACGGGCTCGACGTCCACGGGCGGCGGCACGCCGGGCTCGAGCGGCGGCACGACCTCGCGGATGCGCGCGCGGGCCGCCGCGGTGCCGCGGCCGAGGGGACCGGCGCCGCGGACGTCCGCAGCCTGCGCCGCCGCCAGCAGCTCGATGGCCACGACGGCCTCGCCGAGCTCGACCTGCTCGGCGAGCTTGCGGCCGGAGAGCGGCAGGTGGGTGGCGTGGTCCTCGATGCCCTCGGCCCCGGACGAGCTGGCGACGGCGAACGAGACCGGCGACGCCAGGGCTCCCGCCTCGACGGTCAGCGACTCCGCCGTGATGGCGAGGATGCTGAGGCCGAGGTCGGGGCCGGGCTCGGGCATCAGCCCGGTGGGCAGCCCCGACCACAGCGAGTCGAGGAGCTTCATGCTGCGTTCCGTGGCCGCGACGAGCATGCCGGCGAGGGCGGCGCGCACGTAGTCGAGCGCCGCCGACAGCGCCAGCACCTCGTACACCGACGCCGAGCGGATGACGCCCTCGCCGGCGAACACGACGGGGTTCACCTGCGCGCAGCGGAGCTCGATCTCGAGGCGCTCGACGGCGTGTTCGAGCGCGGTGCGCGCGGCGGCCTGGATGGGACCCGTGCTGCGGAAGGTGAGCGGGTCCTGCAGGTTCCGGGCGGCGCCGCCGGCCCACAGGTAGCTGCCCTCCAGCAGGTCCCGCAGTCGCGAGAGCGTGCGCGCGAGGACGGGATCCGGGCGGGCGCGCTCGACCGCCGGGTGCAGCGGCGACAGGTTGGCCGCGAAGCCCTCGAGCGCGAGCGCGCCGGCGACGTCGGCGGCGTCGACGAGGCGGGCGGCGTCGGCCAGCGCCAGCGCCGCGCGGCCGGTGCCGAACGCGCTCGTGTTGAACAGCGCGAGGCCCTCGCCCGGCGCCAGGTCCATGCCGCCGAAGACCTCGTACACGAGGTCGGCCATCGGCGGCAGGTCGCTGGCGCCGATCGAGCCCAGCGCGCGGACCCGGGGCCGCTCGTCCCCGTTCAGCGCCTCCACCAGGCGCTCGGCGAGGACCGGCCGCAGGCAGGTGAAACCGGCCGCCATCTGGTTGGCGAACACGACCATGGCCGCGCGCACCACGTCGGCGGGAGCGAGCGGACCGACGCCGCTGCGCGTCTCGTGGATCTGGCGCCACTCGAACGACGCGTCGTCCGTCGCGACGGTGACGCGCTTCTGCACGCCGAGGCCCGTGGTGAGGCCGTACGTCGGCGTGCCGGACGCCCGCGTCTCGTCGGCGACCGCGCGCGCCTCGCGCATGCGCGCGACCGCCTCGCCGGACAGCTTCACGAGCTCGTCGCGCCGCGCGACGGCGACGACCTCGGCGAGCGTGAGGTCCCGCCCCGTGAGGATCACCGCCATCGTCACTCCCTTCGCGTCGCCGCCGAAGCCTCTCTACCCCCGGGCCTTGCCCGCTGCGCCGTCCTCCCTGCCCGCCCCGAACACGTCGCGACAATACCGCACGCTCTCCACCACCGCAGCCTCGGCCATCGCCAGGGCCCTCGGCAGGTCGTCGAAGGGGATCTCCGGGTCGTTCTCGATGATGAGGCGGTCGCACCGCGAGAGGTCGCGGATGACCTCGTACGCCCGGCGCACGTCGAGGTCGCCCTGCCCCAGGGGCGCCCCGACCAGCCGGTACCCCGTCGACCCCGGTGTCACGCGTTCATCGCGGAAGTGGTTCGTGAACGCGCGCGGCGCGATGACCTCGATGGCGCGCATGACATCTTCGAGCATCGGCCCGGCGTTCATGGTGTCCACGCACGCGCCGACGGCGGGGTGGCCGCCCTGGTCGAGCAGCCAGACGAGCTCGTCGGCGAAGAGGTCGGTGTGGTTCTCCACGGCGCCTGTCGTCGCCGATCCAGGTCTGCGCCGTGCCGAACGCGTTCAGGCTGCAGTTGTGCAGGCCGAGCAGCATGGCCCCTCCCGGCGAGTCGCTTTCGGCGGCCGCGCAGCCTCTGCGCCGGCGCCCGCCGGCCGTCACGCGTCGGCGGCGGCGAGCTCCGCGGCCACGATGGTGTCCAGCCCGGCGACCTGGACCGGCGAGAGCTCGAACGCGCGCGCCTCGCCGCGCAGGCGCGCGACCCTGGCACGCACGCGGTCGAGCAGGGTCGTCGCGCCCTCGTTCGTCCAGCGCTCGAAGCCGGCGTCGTCGAACAGCTCGCTGGTCCAGAACTCGCGGTAGTGCCTGCGCGTGTACTTCGAGCCCAGGTGGTTGCCGCCGGGGCCGGCGGCGGCGATCTCGTCGAGCGCGAGGGCGTGGTCGTCCAGCGCGACCTCGCGCATGAAGGCCCTGGCGTAGCCGACGAGCTCGTCGCCGAGCACGATCGACTCGTACGAGCTCTGCATGCCGTCCTCGAGGTAGCCGATGTCGTGCAGCAGCGTGGCGCGGGAGAGGCCGCCGAGCATCGTCGTGAGGGCGGCCTCCGCCGACCACTGCTCGTCGAGCACCTTGGACTCGGAGTCGGCCGCGTACGAGAAGCTCGGGAGGCCGTAGTGCCGCGCCAGGTCGGTGCAGGCCTGGAGGGCGAGGCACGCCTCGGGCAGCGTGTACGGGTCGCCGTTCATGGTGCGCATGTCCATGGCGCCGCCGCCGGCGCCGTAGACGAACGGCGCCCCGGGGCGCACGTGCTGGTGCAGCACCAGGCCGCTGAGGACCTCGGCGTTGGCGACCAGCACGGTCGCCGCGACCGACCGCGGCGCGGTGGAGCCGGCGCAGGGCGCCGGCGCGTAGATCAGCGGGATCTGCAGCTCGGCGCAGGCGGTCACCTTCGAGAGCGCCTCCGCGTCGTGCTGCAGCGGCGGCGACGGCATGGCGTAGACGACGATGCTGTCACGCTCGCCGGCGATCGCCGCCATCTCCTGGAGGCGCGCGAGCCGCTTGCCGTTGATCGGCGTGAGCAGCAGAGGCTTGCGCGTGCCCTTGAGCAGCGCGGCGAGGTGCGCGACGTCGTCGACGGCCGCGTCCACGTCCTCCGGCGACGCCATGGTCATGGCGAAGTCGAGGTTCGGCAGCTTCTCGACGAGCGCCGCCATGCCCTCGATGTCGGCCAGCACGGCGCGGCGCCGCACGTGGGTGTCGGGGTCGCGCACGTACAGGCAGTCCGACCCCGTGCCCCAGAAGACCTCGCCGTCACGCAGCACGAGGGGCCGGGCGTCCCCGCCGCGAGGCTTGACGACCCACTCGCGCGGCGCCGACGCCAGCGCCCGCTCGACCAGCTCCGGCGCGAAGCGCACGCGCGTGCCCCGCACGTCGGCGCCGAGCTCCGCGAAGAGGCGCAGCGAGACGTCGTCCTGCAGCACCTCGACGCCGACGCCGGCGAGGAGCGTCAGCGTCGCTTCGTGAAGCCGAGCGCAGTCGGCGTCGTTCCAGAGCATGAGGGTCGCGAGCGGCATGGGGTCCTTTCCGTCGGCGGTGCCGTGAGACGCCGGAGCGCCCGGCGAGGCGCCGGCGGGGGAGGGGGCGCGGCGCGCCCCCTCCCCCGGGCTCTGTCAGGTCACTCCGTGAAGTGCGCGGTCGTGAACAGCGTCTGCGACCAGTCCGGCAGCAGGGTGATGCCCTGCACCGTGTCGGGCTGGGCCGCGAGCCCCTCGGTGACGAGGAAGTTGATCATCGGCACCTCGTCCATGAGGATCTGCTGCGCC
>CAIXSE010000815.1 GCA_903921965.1 uncultured Thermoleophilia bacterium
CGCGCCGAAGGGGCGCGCACAGTGACCGCCGCAGGCACGTCATCGTGCAGCGCGCCGAAGGGGCGCGCACAGTGACCGCCGCAGGCACGTCATCGTGCAGCGCGCCGAAGGGGCGCGCACAGTGACCGCCGCAGGGGCGCGCACAGGAGTGGAGGACGCCGTGCCGATGCCTGACGACGGCTACCCTGCCGACCTGCTGGCGCTCGTCGAGGACTACCTGGAGCGGCTGGACTTCGGCGCGGACGGCCGCGCCGCGCGCCTCGTGGAGGCCATGCGGTACTCGCTCCTCGCCGGCGGCAAGCGCATCCGCCCGGTGCTCGCGCTCGCGACGGCCCGCAGCCGCGGCGCCGACCCGGCGGCCGTGCTGCCCGCGGCGGCCGCGCTGGAACTCGTGCACACGTACTCCCTCATCCACGACGACCTGCCCGCCATCGACGACGACACCCTGCGGCGCGGCCGTCCCACCTGTCACGTGGCCTTCGGTGAGGACATCGCCATCCTCGCCGGCGACGGCCTGTACGCGGAGGCCTTCAACCTGCTGCTCACACGGCAGGAGGCTCCTCCCGCGGCCCTGCTCGCGGCCGTGACCGAGGTCGCCGCCGCGACCGGCGTGCAGGGCATGGTCGGGGGGCAGTTCATGGACGTCGCCGGCGTCGCCGAGACCGACGACGACCTGCGCACGCTGCACGTGCTCAAGACGGGCCGCCTCATCGAGGCGGCCGTCGTCTGCGGAGCCGTGCTCACCGGCGCCGCCGACCTGGGTCCGTACCGCGCCTTCGCGGCGGAGATCGGGCTCCTGTTCCAGATCGTCGACGACATCCTCGACGAGGCTGGCGACGAGCAGGAGCTGGGCAAGAGCGTCGGCAAGGACCGCGAGCAGGAGAAGACGACGTACGTCTCGCGCTTCGGCATGGACGCGGCGCGCGAGTTCGCGGCGCAGGCCGCCACGCGCGCCGCCGGGCGTCTCGCCGCGCTGCCCGGCGACACGGCGGCTCTGGGCGCGATCACGGCGTACATCCGCGACCGGCGGCGCTGAGGCCGGGGCGGCCGGGGAAGACGCCGGATACGGCCCGGCCTGCCTGCGCTTGCGGTCGCCGCCACGACCAGGGTCGTAGCCTCGGGGGGCGGTGCTATACTCGCGGGACGATGGCGTACCTTGAACGGATCTCGGATCCCGCCGACCTGCAGCAGTTCTCGGAGCGCGAGCTGGGTGTGCTCTGCGGCGAGATCCGCGAGGCCATCCTCTCCTGCATGAGCGAGGTCGGCGGGCATCTCGCTCCCAGCCTCGGCACCGTCGAGCTCACCGTCGCCCTCCACAGCGTCCTCGACAGCCCGCGCGACAAGATCGTCTGGGACGTCGGGCACCAGTGCTACGCCCACAAGCTGATCACCGGCCGGCGCGAACGCTTCGGCACGATCCGCCAGTACGGCGGCCTCTCCGGCTTCCCGAACCGTGCGGAGTCTGAACACGACGTCGTAGGCACCGGCCACGCCTCCACCTCCATCAGCTACGGTCTCGGTCTGGTCGAAGCGTCGAAGCTGGCGCACACCGGCGGCAGTGTCGTGGCCGTGCTCGGCGACGGGGCCCTCACCGGCGGTGTCGCCTTCGAGGCGCTCAACCAGGCCGGGCACCTGCGCACGCCGCTGGTCGTCGTGCTCAACGACAACGAGATGTCCATCCGCGCCAACGTCGGAGCAATGCAGCTCTACCTCAACCGCATCCGCCTCGACCCCACGCTCACGAGGCTGCGCGAGGACCTGGAGCACGGTGTGTCGAAGATCCCCGCCATCGGCCGGCAGGCCTACCGCCTCGGCAAGGACGTCAAGGAGTCGATGAAGGCGCTCCTCGTGCCCGGCATGCTGTTCGAGGAGCTGGGGTTCGCCTACATCGGCGTCGTCGACGGCCACGACCTGCACGCGTTGCGCGAGAGCATCCGCCAGGCCATCGAGACGCGCCGCCCGGTCGTGGTGCACGTGCGCACGGTCAAGGGGAAGGGCTACAGACCCGCTGAGGCCAAGCCCGACGCGTACCACGGCACGGGGCCCTTCGACCGCCACACCGGCGAACGCACGTCGGCCGCGGTCGGGACCACCTACACCGAGGCCTTCGGCCAGGCGCTGGTGCGTCTCGCCGAGAAGGACCCGCGCGTGGTCGCCATCACCGCCGCCATGACCGCGGGCACCGGCCTCGAGGCCTTCGAGCGGCGCTTCCCGGACCGTTTCTACGACGTCGGCATCGCCGAGGAGCACGCGGCGGTGTTCGCGGCCGGGCTCGCCATCGGCGGCATGCGGCCCGTGGTGGCCGTGTACTCCACGTTCCTGCAGCGCGCCTACGACATGCTCGTGCAGGACATCGGGCTGCAGCAGCTGCCCGTGGTGTTCGCCGTCGACCGCGCCGGCATCGTCGGCGACGACGGCCCCACGCACCACGGCGCCTTCGACCTCAGCTACCTGCGCATCGTGCCGGGCATGACGGTGATGGCGCCCTCCAGCCAGGAGGAACTGCAGCGCATGCTCGCCACCGCCCTTGACATCGACGGACCGGTGGCGCTGCGCTACCCGCGTGGCCTGGCGGCCCCGTTCGCGCCGCCGCAGACGCTCGAGCCGGTCGCCGTCGGCGAGGGCGTGGTGCTGCAGGAGGGCCGCGAGGTCGCGCTCATCGGCATCGGCACCGGTGTCGGCATCGCCCGCGAGGCCGCCGCGCTGCTCGCGGTGCAGGGGGAGCGGCCCACGGTCGTCGACGCACGCTTCGTCAAGCCGCTCGACGAGGCCCTGCTGCTGCGGCTCGCCGGCAGCCACCGGCGCCTCGTCACGATCGAGGAGAACTCCCTCGCCGGCGGCTTCGGCAGCGCCGTGCTCGAGAGGGTCGGCGACCGCGTCCCCGTGGTGCGCTTCGGTCTTCCGGATGCCTTCGTGCCGCACGGCGACCGCGGCCGGTTGCTGCAGGACATCGGCCTCACGCCGCAGGCCGTGGCCCTGGCGGCGGCGGTGCGCCCCGCGTCGCTGGCGCGCGTCAAGTAGCTCGTGCGCGAGCGGCTGGACGCGCTGCTCGTCTCTCGCGGCCTCTTCGGCACCCGCGCCCAGGCGCGCGGGGCGATCCTCGCCGGCGAGGTCAGGATCGGCGGGCACGTCGCCGACAAACCCGGCACCATGGTCGACGCCGGCGCGGATATCACGGTCGCCGCACGGCCGCGCTTCGTCTCGCGCGGCGGCGACAAACTCGACCACGCGATGGTCGCGCTCGGGGTCGAGGTCCGCGGGGAGGACGTCTGCGACCTGGGCAGTTCCACGGGCGGGTTCGTCGACCGCCTGCTGCAGGGCGGCGCCGCGAGGGTGCTGGCCGTGGACGTGGGGTACGGCCAGCTCGACTGGCGGCTCCGCGAGGACCCGCGGGTGACGGTGCTCGAGCGCACCAACGCCCGCCACCTGACGCGCGAATGTCTCCCCTTCGAGCCCTCGTTTGTCACCGCCGACCTGTCGTTCATCTCCCTGACGGTGGCCCTGGGGCCCGTGCTAGAATCGCTGCGCCGCGGCTACAGGGGCCTGGTCCTGGTCAAGCCGCAGTTCGAGGCCGGC